>DATCXY010000001.1:0-1549 GCA_036570585.1 Solimonas sp.
ACGCTGGGGTCAGCCGGAAGACATTGGCAATGCCGCGGTGTATCTGGCGACGGCGGCTTATGTGACCGGGCAGCAGATCAACGTCTCGGGCGGGTTTGGCGTCTAGGCACCGTCGGGTCGCGCGCCTTGCGCGCGACCTGCCGCGGTTCATCCGGACGCATGAGGCCGCGACCGCGGCTTCGCGCGACAGTCGCATGCATGCCGGCATCCCGGCCCGCCGAACCGACGAGGAGAAACGATGTCGCTGCCGCTCGAAGATCTGGAACTGATCAAGCGTTTGAAGTATGCGTATTGCCGCTGCATCGACACGGCCAATTTCACCGAGCTCAAGGATCTGATGACCGAAGATTCGAGCGTGCGCTACGTCGGCGGCAGCTATGTGTTTGAAGCGCAGGGCCGCGATACCATCATCGAAGCGCTGGCCAATGCGTTCCATTCCGAAGCGATCGCCGTGCACAACGTCAATCATCCGGAAATCGATTTCGTCTCGCCCACCGAAGCGACCGGCGTCTGGTATCTGAAGGACTGGTTCCTCGACCTGCGCAACAAGATCATCACCGACGGCACGTCGTTTTATCGCGACACGTATGTGAAGCAGGACGGCAAGTGGAAGATCAAGCGCGCAACCTACGAGCGCGTCTTCGAGATCGTCACGCCGTTCACCGATGCGCCGAACATCACCGCGCATTATCTGGCCAGGCACGGCAGGAAACTGCCGCCGGCGTAAGCTGTACGAATGATCGCTGGGCCGTCTGGAGAACGCGATGAACGCAACCGATTCCCGCATGCCCGTTCAGCTTGTGCTCCGCGACGTCGCGGTCGTCGCGCTCGGCATCGTGCTCTGGCAGTGGAGTCACGTGCTGCATGACAACGGCACAACAGGTGCGACCGCGGTGGCGATCATTGCCGGCCTGCTATTGCCGGTATCGGCGTATTTCGTCCATGAGTGGGGCCATTTGAGTGGCGCGCTGGCGAGTGGCAGCCGCGTGCACTTTCCGCGCAATGCGGCCGCCGTGTTCCTGTTCCGCTTCGACGTCGACCAGAACGATCGCCGCCAGTTTCTGGCGATGTCGGCTGGCGGTTATATCGCCAGCATCGTCGTTGTCGCGCTGCTGCTGGCGACGCTGAAGCTGCATTATCTCGCCGACTGTATTGCGCTGGCGCTGACCATGATCGGCGTGGTCGCGACCTTCATCCTCGAACTGCCGCCGTTCTGGAAGGTCTGGCACGGCGCGCCGCTGCCGCGCGGTGCGGCGTTTGTGTCGACGCGGGATTAGCTCTCCCGGCTTGCGGAGAGACGAGGCGGGGAGCGGGTGCTGCGCGGCGCGGCTCTTTCTCGATCCTTCTCCAAAATGGGAAAGGAAAGCCGATTCCAGCGAACTGCGAGCGACTAATCAGATTTGCCGTCATGCCGGCAGCCCGGCACACTGACTGTCGTCCGCAGGCTTGGAAATCGCGCCAGCGGCCAATGCCGCGACGTTTTCGACGCCCCCAGTCCGATGCGCAAGGCCATGTCAGCAATCAAAAAAAACAAGACTCTGCAAGGCCG
>DATCXY010000002.1:0-3434 GCA_036570585.1 Solimonas sp.
CCGCGCGATTCTGCGGTGTGTCGATGATCGTCGGCAGCACGCAGTTGACGCCAATGCCCTGCTTGGCGAGTTCTGCAGACATCGATTCAGTGAGCCGGATCACGCTGGCCTTGGTCGCCGCGTACGCACCCATCAGCGCGCCGCCACGAAGCGCGCCATTGGCGCCGACATTGATGATGCGACCACTGCCGGCCTTGAGCATCGCCGGCACCACGGCGCGCGACATGTTCAGCATCGTGCGCACGTTGAGATCGAACATCAGTTGCCAGGTTTCGTCGCTGGCCTCATGCACGCGATCGCCCATTGCAAAACCGCCAGCGATATTGGCGAGCACGTCGACGCGATTCCAGCGCGACAGGATCGCCTGCACCGCGGCCGCGGTTTTGGCCGAATCGCGCAGATCGGTGGCGACCAGAAACTGCGTGTCGCTGTCGTCGCCGTGCACCTGCTGCAGACGCGCGCGGTCGATATCGACCATCGCGACCTTCGCGCCCTGCGCAGCAAACGCCTGCGCAACGGCACTGCCCAGGTTGCCGGCGGCGCCGGTGACGATGACAACCTTGTCGTTGAAACTCATCGGTGACTCCAATGTTCTGTTGATTGCGCGATAGCGCGGTCAGGATGATGTCGAATTCAGTCGGCGAAACAGTGCTGCGCGACGGCCCGCGCCTGTCCGCCGCGGCCGCCGAGCTCCGACAGCAATGCCTTGAGACGATAGGTCCACAGGTGCAGCGGATGCTCCAGCGTCATGCCCATCGCGCCGAGCATCTGGTGCAGGTCATAGACCACGCGCGTCGCGCTTTCCTGCGCATGCGAAGCCGCGAGCGCAGCGTCGCCGGCATCGCCGGTCGACGCCGCCTTCAGCGCCAGCCAGCGCACGCCGCCGGCCAGCACCGCGCACTCGGCGAGTCGATGGCGCAGCGCCTGGAAGGTGCCGATCGGTCGGCCGAACTGCTTGCGGATCGAAACGTGCTCGACGGTCGACGCCAGTGCCGCCTGCAGCAGGCCGCTCGCTTCCGACGCGAGCGCGACGCGCAGCCACTGGCGTACTTTGTCTGCCGCCTCGCCGCTCAGCGGCGTGATCTGCGGCTGGCCGACGAGTCGGCCCATCGGATACGCGAAGATCGACTCGACGGCCTCGACCATGTCCGGCGTCGATCGTGCGAGGCCGATGTTGTCGCCATCGATGACGATCAGTGTTTTCGCCTGCGCGACGAAGCGCCCGGGTCGTCCGTTCTCGACCACCGCCAGCGGCCGCGGCCAGTCGTCGCCCGGCAGCTGCGAGCGCAGCAGCATCGACAGCGCGGCTTCGACCGCGAACGGCGATTGCGCGAGGCGCGCGACAGCCAGCGACGCGGCAGTCGGACCGTATTCGGGAATCTGCGCGATATCGAAGTATTCACCATCGATCAGCGCCGCTTCGAGCGCGGTGCCGCTCAGCGCGAAGCCGTGAAAATCGATCGGCTTTTCATTGAACGACTGCGCGAGCCGGTCGATCGCATCGACCAGCGCGGATTGATCATCTGTCAACGTGAAATCCATCAGCGCGGCTCCCTCGGCAGCTTCAGCAGTTCGGTGGCAACGAGGTTGAGCTGGATCTCGGCAGCGCCCGACGCGATGCCGGCGACGATCGCGCGCTGGTGATGCGCGAGCAGCATGGTGTCGCCGCCGGCCAGTGCGTCCGGCAGATGTTCGACGACGAACTCGCCGACCGCGCGCTCGGCCATCACCGTCGCCACGCGTGCGGCGCTGGCTTCCGGGCTGGCGGTCACGCCGCGCACGCGCTGGTCGATGATGTTGTAGCTGTACAGCCGCGCCGCCTCGCAGGCGGCCTTGGCGCGCGCGGCCTGCTCGATCGCACTGCCGACGAAGCGGCCGTCCTTTTTCAAGGTCGTCACCGCACGCGTCAGCATCCGTGCGGCCATCGCGAAGCGCGGAATGCCGACGCGCTCCAGCGACAGCGAGGTGCGCACGATCTCCCAGGCCTGGCCTTCGCTGCCGAGCATCGCGGTCGCCGGCACTTCGACGTCATCGAAGAACACTTCGTGGATGTCGCCCTCGCCGATCACGCTCGGAATCTGGCGGACGGTGATGCCGCTGGTTTCCATCGGCAGCAGGAAGATCGAAATGCCGCCCTTGCCCGGCGACGTCCGCGCGAGCAGGAAGCAGGTGTCGGCGAAGCCGGCGTACGAGGTCCAGATTTTCTGGCCGTTGATTTTGTAGACGTCACCGTGGCGGTCGGCACGCGTGCGCAGTGACGCGAGATCCGAGCCGGCTTCCGGTTCGGAGAAGCCCTGACACCAGATGGTCTTGCCCTGCGCCATCGGCGGGATGTAGCGCTGCTGCTGCTGCTCGCTGCCGAACAGCATCAGCGTCGGGCCGATCCAGTTGACGTTCATGTACTGGCCGCCGCGCGGCTCGCCGGCCATCCACATTTCTTCGGCAAGAATGAACGCCGTCCACGCGTCGGCGTCGCGGCCGCCCCAGCGTGCCGGCCAGTGCGGCACCAGCAGGCCGGCCTGCGCCAGCTTGCCGCAGAACACTTCGGCGAACTCGCTCTGCATCTCGGAAGCCGGGCCGTCGGCGCGCGTCTCCCAATCCGGCGGCAGGTTCTCGGCAAGGAAGCTGCGCACCGTCTTGCGGAAGCTCAGCTGCTCGGGGGTCCAATCAAAATCCATCAGGTCGGTCCGACGTGGTTCTGGATGAGAGATGCGGCGTGACCGGAAGTGCCGAGCAACGCGGCGCTCCGGCGCTTCCGGGTGATAAAACGCGAGCAGGATATCGACGCAGTGCACGTCCATCGTGCGCCGCGCGGCACCGATATTCTGCGGAATGCGTCCGCCATTTTAGCGCAGGCGTTACAGTCGACTATCAGACCCGGGAGACAAAGATGTCAACACCGTTGTTCAAGATCCTCATCTTTCTGAAGCGCCGGTCCGGCATGTCGTCCATTGCGTTCCGCGACTACTACGAGGGCGTGCACAGCAAATTCGGCGAGAAATACGCTGACGGCTTACATCGCTATCTGCGCCGCTACGTCGAGCCGCTGGCCGATGATCTCGTCAGCCATGCCGAAGCGCTGGACTTCGATGTCATCACCGAACTGTGGTTCACGGATCGCGCGGCGTTTGACCTGGTCGTGAAATACGCCGCGCACGGCCGCCTGCCGCCGGAGGTGATCGAGGACGAGGCGCGTCTATTCGATCGCGGCAAGATGCGCTATGTCACCGTCGTCGAGCGCGAATCGACCCTGCCCGCGAGCTGATCGGCTAGCATCGCGTACCGATATCCAGCATTGTCGATCAACGCCGCAATCATCTGCCGCGCATCGAAACAGCCCGACGCCTGAGCGACCCATGGCCCCATCCGATTCCGTATCCGTCCCTGAGTACCGCACGCTGCTGCTGACCCGCCAGGGCCGGCGCCTGACGATC
>DATCXY010000003.1:0-1605 GCA_036570585.1 Solimonas sp.
CTCGGTGCGCTGCACGCGCCGCATCTCAGCCGCGAACACACGTTCTGGTTCGCGCTGCTGACCGGCTGCACGATCGGCTTCTATGACGGGTTCTTCGGGCCCGGCACCGGCTCGTTCCTGATCTTCGCGTTCGTCGGCCTGTTCGGTTTCAGCTTTCTCGCCGCGTCGGCCTCGGCCAAGCTGATCAACCTGACGACCAACCTCGCCGCGCTCGCCTACTTCGTCACGCACGGCCATGTGCGTTATGAGATTGCGGCACCTATGGCGGTCTTCAATATCGCCGGCAGCCTGCTCGGCTCACGCCTCGCGATCCGGCGCGGCAGCGCGTTCGTGCGCGTGCTGTTCATCGTCGTGGTCGGCGTGCTGATCGCGCGCTTCGTCTGGGACATCATTCAGTCCCGCTGAGCCCACTCACGCGCGGTCGGCAGCAAACGCGATCACGTCCTCAAGACTCCCGACACCCCGCAACAGCATCAACAAACGATCAATGCCGAGCGCGACCCCGGCGCAGGGTGGGAGTCCGGCTTGCAGTGCGTCGATCAGGTGGCGATCGTACGGCGGCGCCACGCGGCCACGTTGTCGCCGCCATTGCTGGTCCGCTTCAAAACGTCGCTGCTGCTCGCCGGCATCGGTCAGCTCATGAAAGCCGTTCGCCAACTCCAGTCCCTGCCAGAACAACTCAAAACGCTCCGCGACCGGCGGATCACCATCCCGCACACGCGCCAGTGCCGCCTGCGACGCGGGAAAGTCGTAGACGAATGTCGGCGCACCGCGACCGAGTTGCGGCCCGACGACATGCGACATCCACAGGTCAAGCCAGAAATCGCGATCGGCGAGCTCATCGTTGCTGAGATGTTCCGGTTCCTGCACGCGCCTGTCTTGCAGCCGTGAGCGCAATTGGTCTGCAGACAGCGCATGCGGATCGAAGCCGGCGTCGCGCTCAAACGCTTGGCGGTAACTGAGCCGTGACCAGCCGGCATCCGGGGCACCGCAGCTGCGCAGCAGGGCCTCGACCTCGTCCATCAGTCGCTGATGATCGAATCCCGGCCGATACCATTCGAGCATCGTGAACTCGGGATTGTGATGCCGGCCCTGCTCATCGACACGAAACACAGGCGCGATCTGCCAGATCGGCCCGCTGCCGGCCGCGAGCAGGCGTTTCATCGCGAACTCGGGCGAGGTCTGGAGGAAGCCGGGATTCGTGATCGATGATTCGTGATTCGGCAAGGAGACAACGAAGCTCTCGATGTGACGGTCGACCGTCGCATGGCGCGACAGCACCGGTGTGCTGACTTCAAGAACGTCGCGTTCCACGAAAAAGGCGCGGATCGCAGCCAGCAGCTGCGCCCGCGCCTTCAAGACTTCCAGCGTCGCTGACGGACGCCAGTCCGCCGCTTCACTGATCAAGAATCACCCCAAAATCACTTGCCAGCGCGATTCAGATATTCGCCGGTACGCGTGTCGACCTTGATCTTCTCGCCTTCGGTGATGAACAGCGGGACTTTGACCACGGCGCCGGTTTCAAGCTTGGCCGGTTTGGTACCGCCGGTTGCGGTATCGCCGCGCAGGCCCGGATCGGTTTCGGTGATCTTCAGCTCGACCGTG
>DATCXY010000004.1:0-6006 GCA_036570585.1 Solimonas sp.
CCAATCGCATCATCGTTGCGTTCGGTGGCAACGATCGTGGCGTGGCCGAGCGTCGTCTGCAACGCATTCTGCTGCGCAAGTTTCCGCCGCATCTGCTCGGCGCGATTCCGCTGCTGTATTCGCACGAGGTCGTCGAAGACGATAACGATCTGCGGCGGGCGTGGAGCGCGATCTTCAATGCGTTCCTGCATCCGGCGATGGAACGCTTCCTGTATTCGGCGGAACACAAGCTGCGTCAGAACAAGGCGCAGAACCCGCTGTTGATCTTCCGTAACGATGGCCACTCGGCGCGCGTCGCCAAGACCACTGCGGTCAAGACCTATTCGTCCGGCCCGCGCGGTGGCATGGAAGGCAGCAGGGCGCTGGCCGCGCACTACGGCTTCAAGCAATTGCTGTCGATGGACGTGGGTGGCACCACCACCGACATCGGCGTCGTCGAGAACGGCGCGGTGCGTGCCGATGCACGCGGCAAGGTCGAAGGCGTCACCGTCTCGTTTCCGCTCTGCGATGTGGTCAGCGTCGGCGTCGGCGGCAGCTCCATTATCAAGGCCGATGGCAAGACCATTCGCGTCGGCCCGCAGTCGGTTGGCAGTGCGCCCGGACCGGCGTGCTTCGGCCTCGGCGGCAGCGAGGCGACCATCACCGACGCCTTTCTCGTGCAGGGCCTGCTCGATCCGGCGTCATTCTTTGGCGGTGAGCTGAAGATCGACGTCGAGCGCGCACGCGCCGTGATCGACGACAAGCTCGCCAAGCCGCTCGGGATTTCGATCGAGGATGCCGCCGCGCGGATGGAAGCGGCCTGGGTCGCCAAGGTCGCCGACGCGCTGACCAAGTTCGCGAACATCTCATCCGACACGACGCTCGCGGCGTTCGGCGGCGGCGGTCCGTTCGTGGTCTGCAAGGTCGCCGAAGCCGCAGGGATTTCACGCGTGCTGATTCCGGGCCTTGCCGCGGTGTTCTCGGCATTCGGCCTCGGCTTCTCGGACATCGCCCATCAGTACGATGCGTCGCTGGCCAGCAATGATGCGGCGGGACTGAAGAAAGCGCATGACGATCTGTTGCAGCGCGCGCGCCGCGGCATGTACGGCGAGGGCATTGATCTCGACGATTGCGAGCTGACGACCACGCTGCAGATCACGGACGGCAAGGGTGAGCGTGAGGTCGCGATCACCAATGGCAAGTTGCCTGCCGACATCGGCAAGGACGCGCGCCTGTCGTTGTCGTTGCTCTCGTCCAAGGCGATTGCGCAACCGCGACTCAGCGGTCAGTTCGGCGGCAAGCACAGTGCCGCCAAGGCCAGTGGCAAGCGGCAGATCCTGATCGATGGCAAGGCCCAGGATGTGCCGCTGTATCGCGCCGAAGCGCAGTCACCCGGCGCCAGCGCGGCCGGCCCGGCGGTACTCGAAGAAGCGTTCTATACCTGCCGCATCGATGCCGGCTGGCGCTTCGAGTTCAACGCCAGCGGCGACATCCTGCTGACCAAGGCCTGATACCGACAACGGTCATTCCCGCCAGAGCGGGAATCCAGGAGCCGGGCCGTCCCGCGCTGGATACCCGCTTGGCGGGGATGACGAAGTAAAGGAATGGAGCATTTTCATGAAAGTCCTGATCACCGAATACCTGCGCATCAATCTCGATACCGAAAAATGGGAGTGCCGCCGCTGCGATCATGTGCACGGCAATGCGCGCGACAACTACAAGCGCGGCATGCTGGTGTACGACCGTGATCCGCGCGAGATCCACAAGCCGCTGCTCGACACGAAAATGTACGAGCGCACCTATTCGCCGGACCCGACCTGGTGCCGCATCCTCGAATACTACTGCCCGCAATGCGGCACGCTGGTCGAGGCCGAATACTTGCCGCCGGGGCATCCGCCCGTGCACGACATCGAACTCGATATCGATGCACTCAAGTTGCAGTGGAAAGATCGCAAGGAAGTCACCGAGCCGACCGTCGGCCCCGATCTCGCGCTGGAAAAAATCAAGAACAACCGCGCCCTGCATGCTGAGCATCAGCATGGGCACAAGCACTGAGGCCCGGCCATGAAAAGAGTCTCAGTCGATATCGGCGGCACCTTCACCGACTGCTTCGTGGCCTGGAGCGGCAGGAACGTCGAAGGCAAGGCGCTCACCACGCATCAGAACCTCGCGCTTGGCTTCAACGCGGCACTGGCCGATGCCTGCAAGCAACTGGATGTGGAATCCACGACGCTGCTGTCGGAAGTCGATTCCGTGCGCTATTCGACGACGCTGGGCACCAATGCGCTGATCGAGCGCAAGGGGCCGCGCATCGGTGTGCTGGTGACCACGGGCTTCAAGAGCACAATCCCGTTGTCGCGTGCGCGTGGCTACGGCGAAGGTCTGCCGGAAAGCGCGCAGATGGATATTCCGAACGCGCGGCGGCCGGTGCCGATCGTGCCGATTCCGATGATCCGCGAAGTGCGTGAACGCGTCGATTATCTCGGCCAGGTGTTCTGGGCGCTGGACGAGGACGACGTGCGCCAGCGCATTCGCGAACTGGTGGATGTCGGCGCCGAGGCGCTGGTGGTGATGTTCACCAACAGTGTGGTCAACCCGGCACACGAATTGCGCGTACGCGAAATCTTCCTCGAAGAATATCCGGCGCATCTGCTCGGCGCGATTCCAATGCTGCTGTCGCACCAGGTCGCAGGTCGCAAGGGCGAATATGCCCGCGGCACCTCGACCATCATGGACGCGTTTTTGCACCAGACGATGTACCACGGCCTCGGCACCCTGGAACTGAATCTGCGCGCGCAGGGTTACGACAAGCCGATGCTGGTCAGCCACAACTCCGGCGGCATGGCGCAGCTCAATTCCACCGATGCACTGCAGACGGTGCATTCCGGGCCAGTGTCCGGAGTCGCGGCCAGCGAGCATCTCGCGCTGCAGGCCGAACTGGGCAATGTCGTCGCCACCGACATGGGTGGAACCAGTTTCGATATCGGCATCGTCGACCAGGGCGGCGTCAAGCATTACGACTTCAACCCGGTGATCGACCGCTGGCTGGTGTCGATCCCGATGGTGCATCTGGTGACGCTGGGTGCCGGCGGCGGTTCGATCGCGCACTTCAATCGCCTGTTCAATTCGGTCGAGATCGGGCCGCAGTCGGCGGGTTCCGATCCCGGCCCGGCCTGCTATGACCGCGGCGGCCTGAAGCCGACCGTCACCGACGCCGATCTGGTGCTGGGTTATCTCGATCCCAAGAATTATGCCAACGGCCGTATCCCGCTGAACCCCAAGCGTGCCCGGCAGGCCATCGAGGACCAGCTCTGCGATGAACTCGACATGGGTGTGGTGCAGGCGGCGCAGCTGATCAAGCGCAATGTCGATTCGAGCATGGCCAACGGCATTGCCACCGAGTTGCGCACCCGCGGTTATGAACCCAAGGATTTCACCATCCTCGCCTACGGCGGCAACGGCCCGCTGCATGCCTGCGGCATCGCCAATGCATTGGGTGTGAGCAAGATTCTGGCGCCGCCGTATTCGTCGACGTTCTCGGCCTGCGGGGCGGGCAATGTCAACCAGATGCACATCCACGAGATGAGCACCTGGACCGTGCTGTTCAATCCGGCATTGAAGGCATTCTTTACCGACTACGAAGTGTTCAACCAGGGCGTCGAGGAACTGGAGCGGCGCGGGCGCGAGGATCTGCTGCGGCAAGGCATGCCGGAGGATCAGATCCGGTATCGCCTTGAACTCGACATGCGCTACGGCGACCAGCGCGTGCAGACCGCGGTGATCACCGAGATGAGCCGCTTGAAGGCGCAAAAGGATGTGCTGGCGCTGATGGACCAGTTCCACCAGAGCTACGGCGCACGCTTCGGTGAAGGCAGCCAGTCGCCGGAGGCCGGCGTGCGCATCAACACCATTCGCGTCTGTTCCTATGTCGAGCAGCCCAAGGTCCAGTTCGCCAAGCTCAAGCTCAACGGCAAGTCGCGCCCCGCGCCGGAACCGCTGGGTCGGCGTGAATGCCATTTTGTCGGCATCGACAAAGCAGTCGATACGCCGATCTACGGTGAAGATGCGCAGGTGGAAGGCACCCGGATCGAAGGGCCGGCCATCGTGACGGCGCGCGCGACCACCTATCTGGTCGAACCTGGCTGGACCTATCACGCCGCCGCCCAGGGCGGTGTCTGGTTCATAAAAAAATAAGTGGCCGGGTGGGCATGGCCCGCCTGCACAGGAGATATAGAAATGAACGACAAGATTTCCAGCGAAGAGCAGGTACTGCTCGACAAATTTCTCGCTGACAACCAGCTGTGGCTGGGCCCCGATCCGGAGATCATGCGCAATCACAGCACCTTGCCGAGAACGCCGGCCGAGGACGAGATTCTCAAGAAGGGACTCGACCCGCACGAGGTGCATCATGTGCGCGGGCTGATCAATGCCGCGTTGTCGGAAGCGTTCGCGATGTGCAACCAGATGGGCGCCGCGCCGGGTGCGAAGTGGGGTGACCTCGTCACCGGTATCTATACCGCGCAGGGTGATCTGGCAATGATCGCGCCGCACGGCATCATCGCCTTCGCCGCCTGCTGCTTCTACCCGATCCGCTTCATCATCAAGAACTGGACCAACGATCCGACGGTCGGCGTCAAGGATGGTGACGGCTTCATCCACAACGACGCGCGCTATGGCGGCATCCACAACACCGATCAGTCGATGATGATGCCGCTGTACTACAAGGGCGAGCTGGTGTGCTGGCTGTCCGCGACCATCCACGAGGGCGAAAACGGCGCCTGCGAGCCGGGCGGCATGCCGGCCGCCGCGGAGAGCAAGTACGACGAAGGCACCAAGATGTCGCCGTTCAAGGTCGTCGAGAACTTCAAGCTCAAACGCGACCTGGTGACCTTCCTGCAGAACTCGGTGCGCGATCCGAAGCTGCAGCTCGAAGACATGAAGGTGAAGCTGCACTCGGTCATACGCCTGCGCGAACGCATCATCGCGATCCTCGACCAGTTCGGCCGGGAAGCACTGATCGGCACGCTGCGCTCACATCTCGAAGACACCGAAACCGAGATGCGCCGTCGTATCCGCGAGATGCCGGACGGCACCACGCGTGTGCTGCAGTTCATGGATTCCAGCCTGCGCGAAAACGCGATGCAGAAGATCTCGCTGGCGATCACGGTCAAGGATGACCGCATGATTCTGGATTTCCGCGGCACGGCGCCGCAGTTCCTGAATCGTTCGGTCAACACCAACATCGCTTCGTTCAAGGCGGCGCTGTGCACCGGCCTGTTGCAGAACGTCTGGCCGGACCTGCCGCACACCATGGGCGTGCTGTCGCCGATCGAGGTCATTACCGACCGCAATTCGATCATCGACGCCGAGGGCGAAATGCCACAGGCGATGAGTCTGATGCCGTTGTTCAAGGGTTGCGTGGTATGGACCATCCCGATGAACAAGTTCAACTACAGCGTGCCGCACAAATATTCCGCAACCATTGCGTCGCAGTACGATCAGGCCGCGACCTTCATCTACGGTGGCTTGACCCAGCACGGCGATGTCACCGGGAATTTCTGCGCCGACATCAACGGCAACGGCCAGGGTGCGCGCAGCAATGCCGACGGTGAGCATTCGGTCTCGCCGGTGTTCGGATTCATGGCCGATTCCGGCGAACACGAGATCAACGAGGAAGACACGCCGATCATCCGTCTCGGCGCGCAGCGCCTGGCCAAGGACCGCATCGGCTGGGGCAAGTATCGCGCCGGCATGGGCTACGAGCAGATCGCCACCAGCCGCGGCTCTCCGTACTGGGGCTTCATGACCGGTTGCGAAGGCTCGAAGTTTCCTTCCGCACAAGGCCTGTTCGGCGGCTATTCCTGCCCGTCGTACCAGCTGATGAAGATCAAGGGCATCAACATCTTCGAGGAGCTGAAACAGAATCCGAAAGTGGTCGAAGTGTTCGATATCGTTGACTTGATGAACAAGCAGCCGATCAAGGGCGGCAAGTACAGCAGCAACGACATGGGCATGACCTTCGAGATC
>DATCXY010000005.1:0-4930 GCA_036570585.1 Solimonas sp.
CCTGAGCCTGGTCGGCGCGATGTTCGCAACGCCCGCGGCAGCAGCCGATGCCAAGGCGACCAAACCGGCGACCGCATTGCCGGCCAGGCCGACTGCCGCTACCGCCGCGATCGACACGTCCAAGGCCACAACCACGGCCACGGCCAGAACGGACCCGGCCGCGATTGCCGCGCTGACGGCGGATGCTGGCGGCGATCCCGTGCTGACGGCCGAACCGCCAGCGCCGACGGCCGATCTTCGGTTCGACGCCATGCTCGCGGCGGTCGGTGATCACGATGCGGTCACGCCGCCGCCCGCCATCGCAAGCGGTCTGCCTGGCGGCGCGCTGACGGCGATGCCGACGGTGACCAGCACCGTGCCGGCTGCCGCCGCACCGCCACCGATGACGGTGCCGCCCGATCACCCTGACTTCACCCATGATCTGGGCGAACGCATCGTCTGGATCACCGATTCCGGTTTGAGCAGCGCCAGGATCGATCTGCATCCGCTGGATCTGGGTCGCCTGAGCGTCCACGTGCACATGCACGGTGACGAGGCGCAGGTCTCGTTCGCCGCCGACAATCCGGCGACGCGCGCGTTGCTGCAGGATTCGCTGCCGCAGCTGCGCGAGCTGATGAGTGTGCAAGGCCTGCAACTGCTGCGCGCACAGGTCGAACAGAAAGTCGGCGCGTCGCGCTCGTCCGACAGTGCATTCTCGCAGTCGCGCGAGCGCGGCGACGGTCGCGACGGCGGCGCGGTCGTGCGGCGCGTGACGAAACTCAAGCTGGTCGATGCCTACGTCTAGAAACGATCTGAATGCGGCTTGCGCCGCTTGCGCACAAGCCATTGGGGCGGATCTGCAGGAGCGTGCCTTGCACGCGACATGAGCGAGGTCGCGCGCAAGGCTCGCTCCTGCAAAACCGCGAAGATCGTTGTGCTGGCGTGATTCAAATTTCTGGCGGTCGTTCGACAAAAAGCCCTGACGGGTTTCCGTCGCCTACCCCCGGCAGCGGTGAAAACAGGCTGGAACACGTCTTGCTCGGGTGCCGGTAAGCAAACCGGAGTTCTGATCGACATGGCCAGCGCCGCCACCGCCAACAACGAAGACACCAAGCCCGCTGTCGCGAGCAAGAAGGGCGCGAGCAAGGGCGGGGGCTCGCCGATGATGGCAATCCTGATCGCAGTGGTGATCTCGACCGCGGCCAGCGCCGGCATCAGCTTCATGCTCGTGCAGCACGCGCTCGATGCCGCCGCACACAAGGCCGAGGCGTCCGCCGAAGGCGACGCCGCGCCGGCCGCCAAGCCCAAAGACCCGCCGAACTACGTGCCGCTCGACCCGGCGTTCGTGGTCAATCTCGAAGCCGACGACACGCGCTTCCTGCAAGTGCAGGTGCAGCTGATGACGCGCGACGCGCATGCCGTCGACATTCTCAAGCTGCATGAGCCGCGCATTCGCAATGCGCTGCTGATGCTGTTTTCGCAGCAGCAGCCTTCTGACATCGCGACCGTCGCGGGCAAGCAGAAGCTGCAGGCGGAGGTCGTCGGCGAAGTGCAGAAAATCCTCACCGAGGAGACCGGCAAGCCGCTGGTCGAAGCCGCGTACTTCACCAGCTTCGTCATGCAATGAGCAACGATCTTCTCTCCCAGGACGAGATCGACGCGCTGTTGCACGGCGTCGATTCCGGCAAGGTCGATACCACGCCGGCACCGGCCGCGCCGGGCGAGGCGCGCTCGTTCGATTTCACCTCGCAGGATCGCATCGTCCGCGGCCGCATGCCGACGCTGGAGATGGTCAACGAGCGCTTCGCGCGCCTGTTCCGGATCTCGCTGTTCAACATGCTGCGCCGTTCACCCGAGCTGACCGTGGTCGGCATCGAGACCATGAAGTTTTCGGAATACACGCACTCGCTGTTCGTGCCGACCAGCCTCAACCTGATTCGCGTCAAACCGTTGCGTGGCACCGCGCTGTGCGTGTTCGAACCGCGCCTGGTGTTCACGGTCGTCGACAACTTCTTTGGCGGCGATGGCCGCCTGCCGACCAAGATCGAAGGCCGCGAATTCACGCCGACCGAAATGCGCGTGATCCAGCTGCTGCTGCGTCAGGTGTTCGCCGATCTGCAGGAAGCCTGGAGCCCGGTGCTGGGCCTGGATTTCGATTACCTGAGCAGCGAGGTCAATCCGCACTTCGCCAACATCGTCTCGCCGAGCGAGATCGTCGTCGTCTGCAAGTTCAAGATCGAACTCGAAGGCGGCGGCGGCCATCTGCACATGACCTTTCCGTATTCGATGCTGGAGCCGATCCGCGATCTGCTTGACGCCGGCATCCAGTCCGATCGCGGCGACAAGGACGAGCGCTGGCCGATCTCGCTGCGCGAACAGATTCGCGACGCCGAAGTCGACGTCAGCTGCGAGCTGGTGCGCGCGACGATGAGCCTGCGCCAGCTGACACAACTGAAGGCCGGCGATGTGATTCCGGTCAACCTGCCGCGCACGCTCGATCTGTGTGTCGAGGACATGCCGCTGTTCCGCGGCAGTTTCGGCATCGCCAATGGTCAGAACGCCCTCCGCATCCACGAAGTCATTCGTCGCTCGCAACTGCCGGCGACCTCCCGGGAATCCGCATGAACGCCACCACCGAAAAGCCCCACGCCGACGCGCCGCGCGCCACCTTCCAGACGCTCGAGGATCGGCCGCTGAGCGCCGGCAACGACGTCAATCTCGATGTCATTCTCGACGTGCCGGTGACCTTGTCGATGGAAGTCGGCCGCGCGCGCATCCCGATTCGCAACCTGTTGCAGCTCAATCAGGGCTCGGTGGTCGAACTCGAACGCGGCGCCGGCGAGCCGCTCGATGTCTATGCCAACGGCACGCTGGTTGCGCACGGCGAAGTCGTCGTCGTCAACGAAAAGTTCGGCATCCGCCTGACCGATGTGGTCAGCCCCGCCGAACGCATCCGCAAGCTGAAGTGAGCCTGCGCATGAGCGAGGTCATGGGCACCGGCACCGGTGCGACGTCCGCGCCGGCAGGCGCGGCACCCGCCGCGATCAGCGTGCCGGAGACGACGACGACCGCGATGTCGACCGTCGCGGTGAGCCATCCATCGAACGTCGGCAATGTCGCCAGCATGCTCGGCAGCCTCGCGCTGGTGGTCGCGCTGATCTTCGCGCTCGCCTGGCTCGCCAGAAAGCTGCAGGGTCTGCGCGCCGCGCGCGGCGATCTGCTGCAGGTCACCGGCGGCGTCTCGGTCGGCGGCAAGGAACGCGTGGTGATCGTCAAGGTCGGCAGTGATCATTTTCTGGTTGGCGTCGCGCAGGGGCAGGTGAGTCTGCTGCACCGCTTCGTCTCGGCGCCCGGCGCGATCCATGTCGATGACGAAGCCGCTCATGCGGATAGCACGGTGGTCGTGCCGTTTGCCGATCGTCTGCGTGAGTTGCTGCGCACGCGCAAGGCTGCGTGAGGCACGCCATGTTCCGCTTCGTGTCCAGAATTTTGTTCGCGATGCTGCTGCTGGCGCCGTGCGGCGTGTTCGCGGCCGGCCTGCCGAGCGTGACCGCGACACCGGCCGCTGGCGGCGGCACGCAGTACAGCCTCAACGTCCAGGTCCTGTTGTTGATGACGCTGCTGACGGTGCTGCCGGCACTGTTGCTGTCGATGACCGCGTTCACGCGCATCGTCGTGGTGCTCGGACTGCTGCGTCAGGCACTCGGCACCAACCAGACGCCGAGCAACCAGATTCTCGTCGGGCTGGCGATGCTGCTGAGCTTCTTCGTGATGTCGCCGGTGCTGCAGAAGGTTTACGACGAAGGTGCCAAGCCGTACATGGACGGCACCATGAGTTTCGAGCCGGCGCTCGCGGCCGGTGCCCGGCCGCTGCGCGGCTTCATGCTCGCGCAGGTGCGCGATGCCGACTTGCTGACCTTCGCCAAGATCGCCGGCCACGGCCCATATCAGTCGCCGGACGAGATTCCATTCACGGTGCTCGCCGCGTCGTTCGTCACGTCCGAGCTGACGACCGCGTTCCAGATCGGCTTCCTGCTGTTCATCCCGTTTGTCGTCATCGATCTGGTCGTCTCCAGCGTGCTGATGAGCATGGGCATGATGATGCTGTCGCCGATGCTGGTATCGCTGCCGTTCAAGTTGATGCTGTTCGTTCTGGTCGACGGCTGGTCGCTGATCATGGGCATGCTCGCCGCCTCGTTTCACGCCGCGGCATGAGCCCGGAAACGGTCCTGACGCTGGCGCGCGAGGCCTTGTGGCTGACGCTGATGCTGGCCTCGCCGTTGCTGTTGGCCGCACTCGCGGTCGGCGTGCTGGTCGGCGTCGTGCAGGCGGCGACACAAATCAATGAAATGACGCTCAGCTTCATCCCGAAGCTGCTCGCGCTTGCCGCCGTGATGATCATGCTCGGTCCCTGGATGCTGCAGACCTTGCTGGAGTACACGCGCCAGCTGATCGAATCGATTCCGGGATTGCTGCAATGAACGATGACCCGCCCGTCCTGGCATTCCGCCCGTGGCGAGTGCCGTGCGTAGCGCGGTGTATCGAGCCACGCGCGCGCCTTCCAACGTCCCTCGATACATCGCGCCACGCGCGACACTCGGGACGAACGGCCGACGCGGTGTATTTCTGATTGGCCAATGACGTTCACTGACGCGCAACTGATCGGCTGGCTGCAACAGTTCATCTGGCCGCTGGCGCGTGTCAGTTCGGCGCTGCTGATCGTGCCGGTGCTCGGCTCGGGACGCGTCAGCGCGCGTATCCGCATGACGCTGGCGCTGCTGGTGACGCTGCTGATTGTGCCGACACTGCCGCAACCACCGCTGGCCGAGCTGTTCAGCTCGGTCTGGTGGTCGACGCTGCTGCGCGAGATCGCGATTGGTGTGCTGATGGGCTTCACGCTGCAGCTTGTGTTCGAGGCGGTGATCCTTGGCGGTGAGCTGATCTCCGCCAG
>DATCXY010000006.1:0-1756 GCA_036570585.1 Solimonas sp.
CCGCATCATGGATCAGATCGAAACGATCCTCGCCAAGCGCAAAGCAGGAAAAAACTGAGGCGGGATTGACGGCGGCTCACGGCTGGATAAAGTCGTGGGCCATGAATCTCCATCACTGTTTTCCGCGAGTCGGGTTTGCGCCCGCCGTCGTCATCGCGCAGCGCGTGCGATGGGTGCGGGGCGTGCGATGAACCGACGCGGCCCCGGCAAGCTGCGCGTGATTGGCGGTGAATGGCGCTCGCGCGTGATCGAGTTCGATGCGGCCAATGGCGTGCGGCCAACTCCCGATCGTATCCGGCAAACCCTGTTCGATTGGCTCGCACCGCGTATTGATGGCGCGCGCTGCCTGGATCTGTTTGCCGGCAGCGGCGCGCTTGGCATCGAGGCGCTGTCGCGCGGCGCGGCGAGTTGCTGTTTCGTCGAGGAAGGCCGCAAGCAGGCCAGTGCAATCCGTACCGCGCTGCAGCTTTTCAAAGCGCAGCATGCTGAAGTTGCCGAGCTCGACGCGCTGTATTACCTGGCGCAGACGTGGCATCGCTTCGATGTCGTGTTCCTCGATCCGCCATACGGCATGGGACTGCTGGAGCGCGCCCTCCCTGAATTGCCGAAGGCGCTGGCGCCTTACAACCGCATTTATCTCGAATGGGCGCCGGGTCAGCCACCGCCGCTGCCGGATCGTTTCGAGCTGCTGCGGGAAAAGAAGGCCGGTCAGGTATGCTGCGGCCTTGCGACCTACCACCATCCGGCCGAGAAGTCCTGAGAGCTCATGAATGAATCGGCTGCGCTCGGCGGATTGCGCACCGGCGGCGCCCGCGACGATTCTTCACAAGCTTTGAGCGTATTTGCGGTCAATCAGCAGACAAGGGAATAGCATGCCTGTCACCGCGGCTTACAGCGGCACCTTCGATCCAATCACCTTCGGTCACTTCGACATCATCAAGCGTGCGTCGAAGATGTACCCGAAATTGATCGTCGCGGTCGGCAGCAACATCGCCAAGAACCCGAAGTTCACACTCGACGAGCGTGTCGAGCTGATTCGCAAGGTGGTCAGCAAACTGAAGAACGTCGAGGTCCTGGGTTTCTCTGGCCTGGTCGTCGATTTCGCGCGCGAGAATGGCGTGACGGTGCTGGTGCGCGGCGTGCGTACGACCGCCGATTTCGACTACGAAAAGCAGATGGCGATCATGAATCGCGACCTGTATCCGCAGCTCGACACCGTGATCATGAATCCCTCGCCGCAATACGCACATCTGTCGTCATCGCTGGTGCGCGAGCTGGCCGGGCTTGGCGCACCGGTCGAGAAGCTGGTGCCGGAGGCGGTGATGCCCATTCTCAAATCGCGTTTTGGCCGCAAGAGCCCTGCGCGCAAAAGTTAGGCGGGAAGCGGCAGCGGCGGCGCCGTTACAATAGCGGCATGGCCCTCAAGATTACGCGCGACTGCATCAACTGCGACGTCTGCGAGCCCGTCTGCCCGAACAATGCAATCTCGCAAGGCATCGAGATTTACGAAATCGATCCGGATCTGTGCACCGAATGCGTCGGGCATTTTGACGAGCCGCAGTGTCAACCGGTATGCCCGGTCGCGTGCATCCCGCTCGATCCCGAGCACGAAGAGACGCGTGAGGAACTGCAGGCCAAATATCAGCGGCTGGTGCGCGCGGTTTCCTGAACGGTTTTGCCAATCCTGGCGCGGCTCGCAGAGGCGCCGATGAGACGGCGTAGATGGTCGCGATTGATCGGCACCGGTCGTAGTTTC
>DATCXY010000007.1:0-3152 GCA_036570585.1 Solimonas sp.
TGACGATCACCTCCGGTGGCGCGGCCGATTACGGTCGGTCGCGCCACCGCCTTATGATGGGCATCAGCTCTCCCCCGCCCGATCATGAATCACACCGAATCGCCGTCCGTCTCGCGTCTTGACCTCGCCGCCTGGGCGATCAGCGCAGCCGTCCTGGTTCTCGTCATCGAGCTGCGCCTGCTGCCGTCGCTGCTGGCCGGCCTGCTGGTATTTCAACTCGTCGATGTATTGACGCCGTGGCTGCGCGTCACCGCACTCGGTCGCGACGGGCCGCGCCTGCTCGCTGTCACCCTGATCGCAACGCTCGTGATCGCAGTGCTCGCCGCGGCCGGACTCGGCGCCGTGGCATTCCTGCGCAACAGCGCCGAAAGCCTGCCGATCCTGATGCAGAAAATGGCGCAGATCATGGAGGATGCGCGCGCGCATCTGCCCGACTCGATGCTCGCGTATGTACCGGCCGATGCCGACGCACTGCGCATCAAGCTGGTTGAATGGCTGCGTCTGCACGCCGGGTCGCTGCAGCTCGCCGGACGCGACTTCGGCCGCTCGCTTGTGCATGTGCTGATGGGCATGATCATCGGCGCGCTGCTGTCATTGCAGAAAGCGACTCCGCGCGCCGAGCAGCGGCCGCTGTCGACCACCATCATCCAGTACGCGGCCCGCATGGCCACGGCGTTTCGGCGCGTCGTATTCGCACAAGCATGGATCTCGGCGATCAACACGCTGTTCACCTGGGCGTATCTGGATCTGTTGCTGCCCCTGTTCGGCGTTCATCTGCCGCTGAGCAAGACCCTGGTCGCGATCACCTTCATCGCCGGCCTGCTGCCGATCCTCGGCAACCTGATCTCGAACACCGCGATCATCATCGTCAGTTTCAGCAAGGGCCTGCCGATCGCGGCCGTGTCGCTGGGCTATCTGATGCTGATCCACAAGCTTGAATATTTCCTCAACGCGCGCATCATCGGCGCCAATATCCGTGCATCAGCGTGGGAACTGCTGATCGCGATGCTGGTGATGGAAGCCGCATTCGGCATCCCCGGCCTGATCGCCGCCCCGATCTTCTATGCGTATTTCAAGGACGCGATGCGCGAGAAGGATCTGGTCTGAGCGCTCGCAAATTTCGGCCACACGCGGAACGAAAGCATCACACGCTCAACCGTGCTGATCCAGCCAGATACCCAATCCCTGCGCATTGAGTTCGAGATCCATGCCGAGCAAAGCCTGCACCTCGGCATCGGGCAGCGTGCAGCCATGCGCACGAACAGCGGCCATGGCATCGTCGGTGAGCGCGCGCAGCAGTTGCGCATGACGGTCCGGCACCGCGGCCAGCGTCGTCGCAATCCGCTCGTAGCGGGCAATGCCCTGGCGTAGCGTCTGCGCCAGTTCCGGCGCGTTCTGCACTTGCGAGTAATGCGTCAGGAACATGCGCTGCGGCGCGAAAGACAGATACCGATCGAGCGTCTGTCGCCAGGCATCGGGGTCGAACTGCACCGGCGTGGTCGTCGGCATCACGAACGGACCGGCCGCAGTATCGAATTCACGATACGACAGGCCAAAGGTATCACCGGTAAAAAAGCCACGGCTGACGGCGTCCCAGACACTGAAGTGATGGCGCGCATGGCCCGGCGAGTCGATGAACAGCAGGCTGCCATCGCCGAAAGCCAGCTGTTCGCCGTCCTGCGGCGAAACCACGCGCACCTGCGGCACGCCGGCAATCTCGCCATACATGCGTTCCACCTCGGCATCGCCGTAGACCGCAGAGGCGCCGGCAATCAGCTTGGCTGGATCGATCAGGTGCCGCGCGCCGCGCTCGTGCACGACCAGCGTCGCGTTCGGCAGCGCGCGCATCAGCACGCCCGCGCCACCCGCGTGATCAAGATGAACGTGCGTCGGGATCACGTAGCGCACGCGTTCGCGCGCCAGACCACGTGCGTCCAGCAGCGCCATCAGGCGCGGTACCCCATGTGCGGTGCCGGCTTCGATGAACGCAAGATCGTCCCCACGTTCGATCAGATAGCAGCAGGCCATGCGCGGCCGCTCCTGCAAGGTATCAATGCAGCTGATGCCGAAACCGAGATCCTGCGCGAGATCAGTGATGGAATGGTTCGTTGTCATGGAATTGGAAATGGAGTTGGAAAATGCCGTTCGACGCGAGCGCCTGCGCGACTATGTCGCTTTCACATCGACCGCACGTCGCAGCAGTTCGACCAGCTCCTCGCGCCGGTAGAGGCCGAGCTTGCGATAAATGCGCGAGGCATGATTGGCGACCGTGCTGATGGCGATCCCGTATTCGCGCGCGACGCTCTTGAAAGTTTTGCCGAGCGCCAGCGCGCGTGCAATTTCCTGTTCGCGCGGAGAGAGCACATCGAGCGGGTGCGGGCGCCGCGCGTTGATGAGATAGAGGCTGCCTTGCGGCTGCACGCGAAAATGCAGGCTGCCAATCTGGAACGGTGCCGGTTCGGCACGGCGTTCGGCGGTCAGCGCAAAGGGCAGCATGGAGAGATCGCCAGCACCGAATTCGAGCGCCAGCAATTCGCGGAAACGCTCGCTGGCGACGTAGATCGCGCCTTGCGCATCGATCAATGCCGCCGAGCCGCGCGAGCTGCGGCCCATGTTCAACAGCCACTCATCGCGCTTGACGAACTGCCGCAGCGCCAGCGATGCCGCCTGCGCGAGGTGCCCGGCTGCACGCCGTAGCGTCGACAATTCGAGTTCTGTCGCCTTGACCTGCAAAGCCAGCACACTGCGCAGATGCGTGCCGCGATGATCGACTGCCAGCGCCAGTACGCCGCGCGCATTGGCCGAGCTCGCGGCCTTCTCGATCTCGCGATGGCCGGGCGCAAACTCCAGCGCTTCCAGTTCTGCCGCCGTAATGGCACAGCCCTGCGGCCAGCAAGCGAACTCGCCCGGGCGCTTGCCGCTCACATAAACGCACCACGCTGCACCCGATGCACCGCTCCACTCGCACAACAGGCGCAGGCTGCTTTCGCGAAACGTCCGCCAGTCGAGATCGAAGGCATCGGCATAGACCGACTCGATCAGCCGGTCCAGATCGCGGCTCGCATCACCATCCATGGTTTTCGGCGCTGCTGAGGTCATTGGCCCCATTGTAAGCAGCCCGGATCATGACGCGCCCGCGTCGCGACCAGAGG
>DATCXY010000008.1:0-3124 GCA_036570585.1 Solimonas sp.
AAGACGTTGAACAGATCGTGGTTCATCAGATCGTGCGTGGTCTCGGCGCTGTACAACAGCGGGCGATCCGGTGTGCCTTCTCCGTTGTCGCACGCCAGACCTTCCCAGCCGTGCACGCATTCGTCGGCCACCAGATCCTGATACTTCTTCTGATTGAGCCGGGCCGTCGCACGGCGGCGCGGATTCTTCTCGCTGTCCGGAGACTCGGTGGCCTGTTCGAGCAGCTCGGTGCGGCGCGATGACGTGAGGGGCGACAGCAGCAGCTTCACGTCCTTGCCCTGATCCGCCCAAGGCCGCCAGCGGCGGCGCACGTTCAATTTCAGCATGTGACTTTCCTTTCGTCTTTCGCTATGGGTTTTGCAGCGCGTCTCAGTAGCTGTCGACTGCGTTGATTACGGTGAAGGTCGGCAGGTCGCCGCCGGGTTCCTGGTATGCGCGCCAGTTGAGGCTCACTTTCAGACCCTTGGTGGTCTTCACTTCACGCTTCGGCCGGTCGAACTCGACCGTCGGAAATGTGGCGGTCAGTGAGTGGGTGCCTGCGGCGTTGGCGTTGACCAGCACCAACTTCTTCGTCACTCCCGTGAGCGCGGCGTCGTAGACGCTGGCTTCCTGCGTGTACAGCGCCTCCAGCGTTCCGGTGATCGCCGGCTGGCCGAGCAGGATCACGCCGAAGCCCTCCTCGCCGTTGGCAAGCGGATCGCCGCTCATGTCATTGGTGATCGCGATGCTGGCCTTGGTGATGCCGCCGAGCGTGCTGGCATTGAGCACGTCGTAGATATTGCCGCGCTTGGTGCAGGAGCGGCTTTTCGGATAGCGCGCTGCCGCCGCGACGTCGAACACGGCGGTCGGGAAGGGCTTCACTTCGACCGCACCGATCAGGCCCGTCGTGAAGCTCTGGTCGCCGTCCATCACGTTCCAGCCCAGCTCATTGAGACTCATGCCGAGAAATTGGCTGAACTTCTCACTGCCGGTCGCGCCGATCACGAATTCCAGCATCGCGGACAGACGCTGATCGAGGGTCACCGTGAACACGTGGGTGTACGGGCCCGTACCGGTAGTCACTGGCGCCCCGCACAGCAGCTTGAGCCACCAGCCGATGTCGTTGAAGTCGAGGATATGCTTGCCGCTGGCATCGGCGGAGCTGTCCATCTCGTCGCGCTTGTCGAGCAGCGCCGCGCTGTTGATCGTCGGGTCGTCCTGCAGATCGGCGTTCTGGCCGATCGTCATTTCCGAGAACTTCAGCTCCTGCATCGCCGGGGTGTCCGGCACGGTGCGGAACGCGTCCTCGAACTGTCCGCGAAGTTTGGCTGTGCGGCCGTGAATGACGGTGAGGGTCATGGTGATGCTCCTAGTCCAGCTCGGAATACGTGAGAGGGGCGAACAGCCAGCCAGATGGCGCGCTGCGCTGTGCTGAAAATTGAACGGGGATCGAGCCGAATTCGAGCGGGCACAGGTTTGCGCCGGGCGCGCCGACGAAGTCGATCAGCGCTTGCAGGAAGCGCCACTCTTCGGCCTCGATCTCGCTGCCGGGCGTGCCTTCGGCGCGGCTGAATTCGTAGAGCAGGTAAATCTGCAGCTTGCCGCTGATGTCTTGCAGGTTGGCGGCGGCATTGAGCCCCGACATCTGCTCGCTGACGAGCGTGATGACGCCGGCCTTGCACGTGCCCTTGTCGCGTTGCGCGAAGTCCTGGGCGTCGCGCGTCACGAGCTGCTGCGGCATGGCCGCCTGCAGGTTGGTCTTCAGCAGTTCGAGGATCGCCTGGCCGTCCATGTCAGCTCACCTGGAACCCGGCGTCAGCCAGACCCTGCG
Organism: Solimonas sp.; assembly: GCA_036570585.1. Taxonomy (GTDB): domain Bacteria; phylum Pseudomonadota; class Gammaproteobacteria; order Nevskiales; family Nevskiaceae; genus Solimonas. The sequence continues at coordinate 1,811 of DATCXY010000008.1, forward strand.
CCGTGGCCATGCGCACGAGCTCGTGAATGCGCGGCTCTTGCGAGGTCTTGGCCTGCTCGCGCGTCGGCTGCGCCTTGGTGCCGTCTCGCGCGATCTTGCGAGCGATCAGCCACGGCAACTGCAGCGCCGTCACGCCCGGCCGCGGCACGATGCCCTTGCGGCGGATCCATTGCGCGATGCCGGCGACGCCCTGATCGGACAGCATGCCGTTGCGCGGCGGGATATGACTCGGCCCGTAGAGGCCGGTGCCGCGCTCAACGAAACCGGCGTGCTGCGCACCCGACACGATCTCGTGCTCGAGGAACGAGATGCGGCCAGTGTGGATGTTGCGCAGCAGCGTGCCCTCACCTTTGGGCACCAGCCGCACCCACTCGCGCTGCACGAGCAGGGCGCCCTGCGACAGCGCGACATCGATGCGCTGCAGGACGCTGACGCCGGCGCGACGGAACGCGGCTTCGACCTCGGCGCTGTCGACGCGGATCTCGCTCACTGGAAGACCCCGTACAGGCCAGCCGACGGACGCGTCATCTGTTCCCAGATCTTGAGCAACTGATCGGCGATCGCGGCCGGCGTGCCGTTGCGCACCTGGCTGTACAGGCCATCACGCATCTGCACCGGCTTGTGCGCGTTGCGGATCGCCAGCTCGCTCATTGCCGCGGCCTGCGCGCGCAGGATCACCAGCGGCAGCTGATCGGCAGGGAACGTGGCGTCGGCTTCGGTCTCGGTGAGCTTGTGCGCGGCGCGATATGTGTACGGGAAGTCGGCACCCAGACGGATCACCGTCGCGCAATCCGGCAACGGCGAGAAGCGCCACAGCGTCCCGGCCGCGGTGCGAACCAGCGCAGGCTGCGGCACTACGCTGACAAAGCACGGATCCCATGGATTGCGGCCGGCGTTGCGCGTTACCCAGTCGCTGGCGATGAAGCCGATCGCATCCACCGGTGCCGCGTAGTCGGCAAGGCCTGCGACGATGGTCAGCGTGCTGGCCGCAGTGAGCGGCAGCACACGGCCCATGTCGGTCAGCGAGAGATCCAGATGCCGACCGAAAGCGGCGTCTCGCGCAGCTTGTCCGTCTTCAGTGTCGGGATTGCCGAACACATCCGCCGCGTCGAGCAGCGATGCCGCGATCGCGGCGATGACAGCGGTGCGGGTCAGGGCCATGTGGCCCTCAGCCGTGAACTTCGAAGTGCACCAGGTCGCGGAACGTCTCGTCCTTGACCTGGCGATCGCCGTCCCAGTCGCCGCCCCAGCGCAGCTTGATGCCCAGGCTCATCGCCGTGGCGATCACGAAGCCGGCGAACAGATGCATGCGCG
>DATCXY010000009.1:0-6076 GCA_036570585.1 Solimonas sp.
TCTGGATCTGCAGTGCGGCGTTGATTTGGCTGAACCGTACACGCCTGTTCGGCCTGTTGCCGGGCAATCGCGCAGCCTGAACGGCAAGCCTCGAAAATGTCAGGCACAAAAAACCCCGCGTTATGCGGGGTTAGATGTGAATCCGGCAGGTTTTGGAACCCTTCGGAATCTCGGATGGTTGCCCGACTTGGACAAGCTGGGAACCAGAAAGCTGGTGTTTTTGCTTCCAGTACGGCTTAGGCGGGTGGCGTGAGTGGGGAACTGACCAGGCTGCACTTTCACTGCAGGGCTTGCGGACATCGGTTCGAGGGTGAGCCGTCGCGGATTGTCGACGGCGATGCGGAGTGGCAGCCGCATGAGTACTTCGCGATGTGCACCGTCTGCGACAAGGAAGCGGAACAGGCGGCGTGGGAGGTGAACCTCGCTAAAGCACACGCGAACGCGACGGGGCCCCGTACGCCTGAAGGCAAGGCCGGTGCAGCGGCTCGGTTGAAGGGCCATCCGACTCCAGAGGAAGCGAAGCGCACTCGCTTCAACGCGCTGAAGCACGGCGTCTTTGCACGTACCGCGACCTACTGGCCGGCTCGGCCTGGCGCGTATGAGCACTGCGAGACCTGCGAGTACTTCAACCGCGGCTGCGATGTCAGTCCTGCGCCGGGCCACAAGAATCCGCCGGGCTGCCTGAAGCGCAGTGAGCTGATGATGCAGTTTCAGATCGCCTTCGAATCGGGCGATCCGACGATGCTGCGGGACCAGCACGCGACCCTGCAGGCACTGGCGTGGCAGATGGTCAGCGACATGTATCGGACGGTGATCAAGGATGGCGTCAGCCTGCGAACGCCGGAATGGAGCATCGACAAAGATGGCGTGTGTCACATCGCCGACTTCATCGATGAATACGGGGAGAAGCGGACGATCTACAAGGTCGAGGCACACCCGCTGCTGAAGGTGATCATCGAGTACATGAATCGCAACGGCATGGCGCTGCCGGACAGCGGCATGACGATGAAGGTCCGCGACGAGAATGAGACGGTCAAGGGGTTTCTTGATCAGCAGGGAGAAACGGCCGAGTCCGGGCTGCAGTATCAGGAGCGGCAGACCAAGGCGCTGGAAGGCCTGGCGGCGCTGGTGGACCGCTCGCAACGCCGGCAGGCGCGGGATCCGGTGCTGATCGAGCACCAGGCGCTGGAGAAGTCCGATGGCGAATGAGCGCGTCAGTCCCACGCAGCGCGTCCGCATGCAGAACGTCGCGGAGCGCGAGGTGATGCGTTACGCCGGCGATCATGCGCGCTGGCACAAGCACGTGCACAACGTCGAGCTGGACGCGATGCAGCTCCTGAAAATGGAGGAAATGGATCGGTACGCGCAGACGATCGACAACTCCTGCCGCCGCACCGGCAAGACGACGACGAAGGAACTGTGGTGCCTCGAATACCTGGCGACGCATGGCGACCAGGAAGAAGGCATCGTCGCGCCGCGCGAGGCGCAGTCGCAGGTGAATCTTGGTTATCACCTCGACGCGATCCGCCGTTCGGCGATTCTCGACGCGTATCTGATGTACGACCGCGGCCGCAAGCAGTTCGCAGACACGCGGTACCAGTTCATGAACCGCTCGATGGCGCGCAGCTACGGAATCATGGCGCAGGTCGACGGCGGCGACCTCACACTCGCGAGCCTCGAAGAAGTCGACGACATGCCGGCCGATCGCCTGTACGGCCGCTTCCTGCTGATGCTCGGTTCTGCGCGTCGCCTCGGCGCGAGCAAGGACAGCGCGAACAAGCCGCCGGTGCGCATTACCGGCGTCTACAAGGGCGCGGACACGCTCGACAACATGATCCGCAGCAAGAATGCCGACGGCACGCCGATCTATCGCCTGCTGCCGGTGATCGACGTCTATCTCGGCATGGAGATGGGGATCCTGCAGGAAGCCTTCATGATCGAGATGCGCGGTCAGCTGTCGCCGCAGGAATACATCCGGCAGCTGCTGTGCCGGAACGTCACCGCGCAGAACGTGGTCTGGGAAAAGTGGGTGCAGTGGGCATCGCAACTCGGGCTGACGATCGGGGCGCAGATCGAGGCACCGGTACCGGGCGGCCGGTATCGCCGGCGCGGGCCGATCGCATTCGGCTATGACCACCTCGGCCACGGTGAGGATCCGAACAGTTCGAAATCCGCGCTGGTCGTGATCGAGCAGCTCGACAATTTCGACGTCGTGCTGTTTGCCTACACCTGGCCGGCGGGCTGTGACGAGACCGTAGTGAAGCGTGACCTCGTCGCATTCTGGCGCTACTTCATGCCGGACTTTGCGATCGGCGACGCGTTCGGCATCGGCATGCTCACGGTGCTGAACGACGAGCTGTTCCAGCAGGGGCTGACGCAGGTTGACCGGCGCAGCATCGGCGACGGTGACAGCACGGCGACGACGTGGCGCGAATGGGCGTTCGTGCCGATGCGCTTCGAAGGCACGGTGAAACATCAGATGGCGCAGTCGGTGCGCACGTCGTTTCAGGGCCGGCACGCAGTGCTGCCCTATGTCGACGACAAAACCCAGACCGAGAACGACCCGCTGGAAGTGACGGCGATGCGCATGCTGAAGCGGCAGCTGCCGAACATCATCGCGGAAGCGACCAGCAAGCAGTACTCCAGCTACAAACGAGCCGACAAGAAGATCGGCGATGACCTTTTCGACGCCTATATGGCCGCCCGGCACGCGCTGGAAACGCGCGGTACCGGCGAGGTCGCAACCGTGATCACCAGCCGCCAGCAATCCATCGACTCGCTGCTCGCGGCATCGGCCGCCCTGCCCTCGGAGCTTGTTTCGACATGAGCCTCAAAGACCGATTTGCCGCCAGCTGGCGCGCACTGACTGCACCCGGTACCGAGCGCGGCGTGCGCACGACCGACGACGAACGCCTGGCACTTCTCTACGCGAGCCTGACGCCGGACATGAACCTGCGCGCGACGATCAACGATCTGCGCTCGATGGACGAGAAGGATCCGCGCGTGAAGAAGATTCACGAGCGCACCTCGCGCGCTGCGACCAAGGGCGGGCTGCGCTTGCGAATCAAGCCATCCGAGAAACGCGTGATCAGCATCTGGTCGGACTTCGAACGGCGCTGCGAGCTGTTCCGCCGCGAGAAGCTCGAAAGCGACGTCCGCGGCGCGATGATGGAAGGCAACCTGCCGATCCAGTGGGTGGTCGACTTCGACGCCAACAGCATCCTGCGCGGCGTGCGCATGCCGACGGAAACGCTGAAGCCCGTCGTCAACGGCGCCGGCCAGTTCGAACGGCCGCTGCAGGCCGCTTATGAACAGTGGGATCTGACCGCGGGCAAGGTGATTGCGGAGTTCCCGATCTGGCAGCTGATGATGGTGCGCATCCGGCCGGACAACTACGACAACTGGGGCAGCCTCGGGCGGCCGTACCTCGATGCCACACGCGCAGTCTGGCGGCAGCTGACGATGACCGAGCGCGATCTCGTCGTGCGGCGCCACACCCGCGCCCCGCAGCGCCTGGTGCATGTGCTGGAAGGTGCGGACAAGCCGACGCTCGACGCCTATGAGAACAGCACGAAGGCCAAGCAAGGCATGGTGCAGACGGATTTCTTCCTCAACCGGAAGGGCAGCGTTACCGCGGTACAGGGCGACGCGCACCTCGACGAGATCGCCGACGTTTCTCATCTGCTCGAAACATTCTTCACCGGCGCGCCGGCGCCGAAGGGCCTGTTCGGCTACGCCGGCGATCTGTCGCGCGACATCCTCGATGACCTCAAGGCTGACTACTACGACGAGCTCGACGCACTGCAGGACACCTGCAGCTATGTCTACGAGCTCGGGTTCCGCATGGAACTTTTGATGAAGGGCATCAACCCGGACGCTGTCGACTTCGACGTGAATTTCGCCGAGCGCCGCACCGACTCGCCGAACCAGCGCGCGGATCTCGCGCTCAAGTACCAGGCGCTCGGCGTGCCGCCAAACATGGTCTACGAGACCGCAGGCCTCAACCCGGCGCAGGTGCGCGAGCAGCAGGAAGAAGACGCCGGACACAACGATCCATATCCGAACCCGACGCAGACGCGCGGCATGCCCGTGGTGTCGGTCACGCCGGGCAATGCCCGCAAGGGCGAGTCGGCGACGGCGATCAGTAATTCGTGAGGGCGCCATGAAGCTGACCGACCTCGAAGCAAAGTTCGTCATTCGGACTGAGAACGGGTTCCACTCCGGCGACGACGTGACGATCGAGAACGCGCAGGGCCTGTGGTACCTGTGCCCGCAGTGCTACGCGAAGAACGGCGGTGCACGCGGCACGCACCACGTGTTGAACTGGTTCCGTGGCCGCGGCGTGCCGGCCGACGCCTCGCCAGGCCCCGGACGTTGGACGCCATCCGGGGCCGGTATAGCAGACCTCAGCTTTGTGCCAGGCAACCCGCCGATCGCGCATAGCGTATTGCTGAATCCGCCTGGTTGCGGATGGCACGGCCTCATCCTGAATGGCGAAGCAACGACGTGCTGACGCCAGAACAACAGCGCCGGCTCGCCCGCGACATGCAGGCCGCACTCGACCAGGTGCGGACTGGCATCATCTCGCTCGACGCACGGACGCAGATGCAACTGCGTGCGCTGTTCGAGTCGGCGTCGACGGCGCTGTCTCGCGGGCTGCGCGCGCTCGCGGATCCTCAGGGCGTCATCAGCGCGCTGCAGATGCACCAGGTACAGGCGGCGGTCGACGTCGTGCTGCAGCTGCTGCGCGACAAGCAGCAACCGCTGATTGAGGATGCGCTGCGCGCGGCCGCAAGCAATGGCGCGGGCCTGACCACGCAGCTCGGCAAGTCCGCCGTCGGCGAGGCGATCACCGCATTGCCGCATGCCGGCGCGGTGACGGCTGAAGTCCTCACCGCGGTGCTGCACGGCACGGCCGAAGACGGCCTCACGCTCTCCGATCGCATCTGGCGCAATCACGTCGCGCTGCGGCAGGAGCTGCTGCCGACGCTGCAGCGTGCCGTGCTCGCCGGCGAGACGGCGCGCGATGCGACGCGCGCGGCACTGAAGGCCGGCCAGAACGTCAGCGAGGATCTGTTGAATCAGATCGAGATGGCGCGCGCCGGGGCGCTTGGCGAACAGGCCGCGCAGATCCTCGCCGGGCCGGAAGCCCAGGCATACGGAAACGCCGCACGCGTATTCCGGACTGAGATGGATCGCGCAAACATCCTCGCGACGCGTGCCGGCATTTACGCCGTCGATGGCGTCGCCGGTACGCGCTTCATGCTCTCGCCGAATCATCCACGCTTCGACATTTGCGACATGCACGCCAAGGTCAATCTCTACGGCCTCGGCGCCGGCGTGTACCCGCGCGGCAAGTCGCCGCTGCCGGCGCATCCGAACACCATCAGCTTTGAGGAGGTCGTGTTCGAGTGGGAAGTGACCGACGCCGACAAGGCCGGTCAGCACGAGCTGATCGATTGGCTGGCCAAGCGCAGCGACGCCGAGCTGTACGGCGTGCTCGGCCAGAGCGAGAAAAAAGTGGCCGCGCTCCGCGCCGGTCTTCTGCAACCCGACGAGATCACCCAACCGTGGCGAGCCCTCAGAGCGAAGTACGAGAACCAATTGCAGGCAGCGTAGCCACCGACACGCGGCTCGGGCCGCGGCTCACGGTGCGCTGCGAATGCGGGCACGAGCTGTTCAACGGCGTGGCCGTGCGGTCGCGCGTGGTGCGCGTGCTGCCGGACGAAAGCGCGGAAGCGATGTGCCGGTGCAAGCGCTGGCTGAAGGTGCCGCTGGTGTACAGCGCTGCGCCGTTGCGGCGTGCGGGCGAGCGGTCTTAGTTCGAAGTCCAGGTTCGAATCCCGCGAAATTGCCATCGCACTTGCCGCGTGCGACCATCGCGGCACTGGCATAACGCTGCTTTGCGAAAGCCGCAGATCCTCACGGGTCTGCGGCTTTTTTCGTTTCCGGGGGTGGGTCATGTGGTCATCGCTTCTGCTGGTCGCGGTCGTCGTGCTCCTGTTCCTGATGTTCGTCGCCGGCGTGCTGCTGCTGCGCGGCCGCCTGCAGCTGGTCGAAGACTGGCGCGGGGCGC
>DATCXY010000010.1:0-4993 GCA_036570585.1 Solimonas sp.
CTGGGGTTTTGGCTCGATCTGGCTTTTGGTTTCGCGCTGGCGCGACGGCGAAAGCTCCAGAGTCGCTTCCGCTTTCTTTGCTTGTGCAAAGCAAAGTACGCAAAAGAAAGCACACCCCTGGCTCTGCGCTGCTGCTACGCAGCAGTACCCTGCGATGCTCGCCAGGAAGGGCGCGACCGAAACTCGCCCAAGGGGCGAAACCAAAGCGCAGATAAGTCGACGAAGCGATCAGAACAAGTCATACGCTCCGGCGCATCGTATGCAGGAGCGTTTGCATGACCATGCGCCCCACCGACGCCATTACCGACTTCGGCCAGTTCCAGGGCATGCGCGCCGGTGCGCGCAATGGTGACGAGGCGACGATCCGCAAGGCCGCGCAGCAGTTCGAGGCGCTGCTGACGCAGCAGCTGTTCAAGAACATGCGCGCCGGCTCGCTCGGCGACGACGTCATGGGCGGCGGTCAGACCGGCTTCTATCAGGATCTGTTCGATCAGCAGATGTCGGTTCATCTGTCATCCGGCAAGGGCCTGGGTCTGGCCGACATGCTGGTCAAGCAACTGCGTGGAACCGCCGCCACGCCGGCCAGCGTCGGTACCGATGCCACAATGGCGGCCGATGCGTCGCCATTGATCGGCAGCAAGCGCGCGCTCGCGCTGCAAGCGCATCCGAACCCGGTTGCAGCAAGCGCTCCGGATGTGCGGGCGTTGATCAACGGCAAGCGCGCAAGCGCGCTGCAGCAGTATCCGAATCAGGTCATGGCCACGACCGGCACGCCGGCCGCCGGCAGTACCGCTGCGGCAACGCCGGAAGCATTTGTACAGGCAATCCTGCCGCATGCCGAACGCGCCGCGCGTGAACTGGGCGTGCCGGCACGCGTGCTGGTCGCGCAGGCAGCGCTCGAAACCGGCTGGGGCCAGCACGCGATCAAGGGCGCCGATGGCAAGCCAAGTTTCAACTTCTTCGGCATCAAGGCCGATGCACGCTGGACGGGTGATGCGACCTCGACCACGACGACTGAATTCGTCGACGGCAACGAGCAGCGCCGGCAGGCGGATTTTCGTGCTTACGACTCGGCGGGCGATGCGTTTGATGATTACGTGCAGTTCCTGAAGTCGAATCCGCGCTATTCGGACGCGCTGAAACACGGCGGCAGCGCCAATCACTTCGTGCAGGGTCTTCAGAAGGCGGGTTACGCCACCGATCCGGCGTATGCACAGAAGATTTTGAATATCGCCAACGGGCCGACGATGCACGTCGCGCTCGCCGGCGGCACCCATCGCTACTCGGTATGAGCGGAGCCGGATAATGGCCGACATTCTTGCGACAGGCAGTTCGGCGTTGCTGGCCTACCAGGCCGCACTCAACACGACCAGCCACAACATCGCCAACGCGAACACCGCCGGCTATTCGCGCCAGCGTGTCGATCTGGTGTCGAAGCTGGGCGATGGCAGCGGCAGCGGCTATATCGGCAATGGTGTCGATGTTGACAGCGTGCAGCGGATCACCGACGCGCTGGTCAACGCGCGCTTGCAGGGCAGCAATTCCGACTACGCGCGGATCAACGCCTATTCGACTTACGCGGCGCAGATCGACGCCTTGATGTCCGACAGCGGCACCAGCCTTTCGGCGCCGCTGCAGTCGTTCTTCGATGCCGCCAACGCACTGGCCAACGCACCGACATCGAGCGCGGCGCGGCAGAGTGTGCTCGGTGCGGCGCAGTCGCTGGGTGCGCGTGTCGGCACGATGCAGGCACAGCTCGATGGCATGGCGAGCGGCATCAATCAGTCGCTGAGCTCGACAGTTGCGGTGATCAACGGCGATGCGCAGGCACTGGCCAGGCTCAACGATCAGATCGTCAATGCGCAGTCGCGGTACGGCGGGCAGCCACCGAACGATCTGCTCGACCAGCGCGATGCGCTGGTGCAGAAGATCGCCAGCAACATTGGGATCAGCACCGCGAAGCAGGACGATGGCAGCCTCAATGTTTTCACGGCGAGCGGGCAGGCGCTGGTGCTCGGCAAGCAGGCGACCGCCCTCGGCACCGCGCCCGATGCTTACCAAAGTGGCGCGCTCGATATCACCTACAACGGCAAGCCGGTGACCGCGCAGCTCAGTGGCGGCTCGATCGGCGGGCTGCTGGATGCGCGGCGCGAAGTGATTGATCCGGCGCGCAACCAGCTTGGCAAGCTGGCTGCGGGGATTGCCGCCGCCGTCAACGCGCAGAACGCGGCCGGTGTCGACCAGGCTGGCAATCGTGGTGGCGATCTGCTGACGATGCCGTCGGGCAGCGCGTTTGCGGCGAGCGCCAATGCCGGCAGCGCGACGATGAGCGTCGCGATCAGCGATGTGAGTGCGCTGAGTGACAGCAATTATGTGTTGAAGTTTGACGGCAGCGCCTGGAGTGCGAGCGACGCCGCAACCGGTACAGCGGTATCGCTGACCGGCAGCGGCGTCGCCAGCGATCCGCTGAAGATCGGCGGCGTGGCGATCACGCTGGTCGGCAGCGCACAGGCCGGCGACAAATTTCTCGTACAGCCGACGGTGCATGCGGCCGGCCAGCTCAAACTTGCCACCAGCGATGCCGGCAAGATCGCTGCGGCAACGGCGGTCAATGCTTCCGCCGCAAGCGGCAACAGCAGCACGGTCGGCACGATTTCCGTCAGCGACGGCAGCAATGCGAACCTGATCGATCCGGTCACGATCAGCTTCACCGACGCCAATACCTATCAGATCAATGGCAGTGGCAGCTACGCGTACAGCGGTACGGGCGCGATCAACGTCAACGGCTGGTCACTGAAACTGAGCGGAACGGTCGCGGCGGGTGACAGCTTCGCGATCAAAAAGACCGGCGCCAACAGCAGTGATAACAGTAACGCGAAGGCGCTTGCGCAGCTCGGCGGCAAGGCGCTGTTCGACGGCGGACTGCAATCGATCAATGCCGCGCAATCGTCATTGACGACACAGGCCGCGACGCGCGCACAGCAGGCGAGTCTTGCGCTCGACGCGCAGTCGGCGGTGCAGACGCAAGCCGCGGCTGCGCGTGACTCGGTGTCCGGCGTCAATCTCGATGAAGAGGCCGCGGACCTGCTGCGATTCCAGCAGGCGTATCAAGCGGCGGCGCAGGTGATTGCGACCGCCAACCAGATTTTCCAGTCGCTGTTGCAGGCGACGCGAGGGTAACGACAATGCGTATATCAACCGCATGGCGCTATGAGCAGGGCGTGGCGCAGATGATGCGCCAGCAGGAAAAAATCGCCACCACGCAGAACCAGCTCAGCAGCAACCAGAAATGGAAAACCGCGGCCGACGATCCGGCGGGCTGGGCGCAGGCGCAAAGCTACGATCAGCTGGTCGCGCAGACCAGGCAATACACGAGCAACGCGCAGGCCGCGCAGCAGCGTCTGCAATTGAGTGAAGACACGATCGCCAGCGGCGTCGGTCTGCTGCAGCATGTGCGTGAACTGGTGGTACAGGCGAATACGGCGACGCAGTCGGCCGATACGCGCAAGACGATCGCCGATCAACTCAGCGGTGTGCGTGACCAATTGCTGGCGCTGGCCAATACCAGCGACGGCCAGGGACGCTATCTGTTCGGCGGTGCCGACGATGGCAGTGCACCGTTTTCGTGGAATGGCAGCAGTGCCGACTACCACGGTGACCAGACCACGGTGACCGCGCAGATTGGCAGTCAACGCGCGGTCGCGCAGAACGATCCGGGCAATGACGTGTTCATGGGGCTGAAGACCGGCAATGGCAGCTTTGCGGTCACGGGCGCGAGCGGCAATACCGGCAGTGCGGCGGTCAGCAGCGCCACGCTCAGTGATCGCGATGCCTGGGATGGCGGCAACTACACCGTGCGCTTCACGGCGCCCGATCAGTACCAGATCGTCGATGGCGCAAACAATGTTCTGCAGAGCGGCGCAGCCGCCGACGGCAGCACGATCACGTTTCGCGGCGCGTCGCTGAAATTCACCGGCACGGCGGCGGCCGGCGACAGCTTCAGCATCACGCCGTCCGGCGCGCAGGACATGTTCGCGATGATCGACCAGCTCGCGAAGTTGCTCGTGCAGCCACAGGACACCGCCGCGCAGCGTGCGCAGTTCCAGACCGCGCTGCAGCAAGGGCTCGGCACGCTGCAGGCCGCCGAAGATCAGCTCATCGATACCCGCTCCGGCATCGGCATCCGTCTGAATGCAATCGACGATGCGCTCGATGTCGCGGCGGCGCAGAGCGAACACGCGGCCACCGCCGCGTCAAATCTGCGCGATACCGATTACGCCGATGCGATCGGCAAGCTGCAATTGCAGATGACGACACTGCAGGCCGCGCAGCAGGTTTATACGAAAGTGCAGGGACTGTCGCTGTTCGACTACCTGCGTTGAGCTTGTGACGAAATCATTCCCTCTCCTCGCGATCGGGGAGAGGGAATGCGTTGCCATCGCCGGCATCGGTATCAGGCGTTCAGCGCGGCGTCGATCGCCTCGACCAGACGTGGATCATCGGCAGCGATATCCGGCGCAAAGCGCGCGGCGATCTTGCCGTCGCGGCCGATCAGGAACTTCTCGAAATTCCACAGCACGTCTGACGCAGAACCGGTGTCGATGCCGTAGCCCTTGAGACGTTCGCGAAACGGACCGTCACCGATCGTGTTCGGCTCGGTCTTCGTCAATGTCGCATACAGCGGATGCTGATCGGCGCCGCGCACCGAGATCTTCGAGAACAGCGGGAAGTGCACGTCGTAATTCGTCGAGCAGAAATCCTGGATCTCGGCGTCGCTGCCGGGCTCCTGTTCCTTGAAATTGTTGGCCGGGAAGCCGAGCACTTCCAGCCCCTTGCCGCGCTTGTCCTGATACAGCTTTTCCAGCCCTTCGTACTGCGGCGTCAGACCGCACTTCGACGCCACGTTGACGACCAGCAGCACCTTGCCCTTGAACGGAGCGAGGTTGGCGTCACTGCCATCGATGCGCTTGACCGGGATGTCGTAGAGAGACTG
>DATCXY010000011.1:0-4546 GCA_036570585.1 Solimonas sp.
AGTGACCCGACAAAGGTCCTGCATGCGCTGCGCGATGGCCTGTGGCCGGAGGCAGACCCGCAGCACCTGCCGCGCTGGCTGGCACTCGTGGATCTGGTGCTGAAAAAGGACGACGACTGGCGGCAGACGATCGATGCGCGTGCCGGTTTCCCGGCCGGCAAGACCAAGGCGGACAGGGAACAGCTCAAGGTGCCGCGCGACGCACACCTGCAATTGATTGCCGAGCTATCGGAACAGGCCGGCCTGCTCGATCTTCTGCGGCGTCTGCGCAGCCTGCCGGCGCCGGTCTACGAGGACACGCAATGGGATGTATTGCAGGCTCTGCTCGATGTATTGAAGCTTGCCGCCGCACAATTGACCGTGGTGTTTGCCGAGCACGGCGAAGTCGACTTCGCCGAAGTCGCAGCGCGGGCCGTGGCGGCGTTTGGCAGTGACGACGCGCCGACCGAACTGGCGCTGGCGTTCGACTATCGCATCCAGCATCTGCTGGTTGACGAGTTCCAGGACACCTCCGGCACGCAGTCCGAGTTGCTGAAGAGGCTCACCAGCGGCTGGCAGGCGGGTGACAGCCGGACGCTGTTCGTGGTGGGTGATCCGATGCAGAGCATCTACCGCTTTCGGGAGGCGGAAGTCGGGCTGTATCTGCGCGCGCGACGTTTCGGCATTGCGCACCTGTCGCTCGAATCACTGGAGCTGAAAAGCAATTTCCGGTCGGCGGCCGGTATCGTCGAATGGGTCAATGCGGCGTTTTCGCAGGTGCTGCCGGCGCAGGATGACGAGAGTCGCAGTGCGGTGCGCTACAGCGCAGCTGCAGCCACACGAGCGGCTGATGCGCATCCAGCCGTGCGCATCCACCCGCAGTTCGACAACGATGCGCGCACTGAAGCGCGCGAGATGGTGCGTCTGATCAACGAGGCGCGTGGCGACGATCCGCACGGCAGCATCGCCGTGCTGGTGCGCAGCCGCACGCATCTCGATGAGCTGATGCCGGCACTGCACGCAGCCGGCCTGCGCTACCAGGCCGTCGATCTGGAAAGTCTCGCGAGTCGACCGGTGATCGAGGATCTGCGCGCGCTGACGCGGGCCTTGCTGCAACCGATGGATCGCATCGCGTGGCTGGCGATCCTGCGCGCGCCGTGGTGTGGCCTGCGGCTCGCTGACCTGCTGGTGCTGAGCGAAGATCTGCCGCGTGACGCACCGCTGCTGCGCGCCCTTCGCGATGACGTGCGCCTGAAGCAGCTCAGCGCCGATGGCAGTGCGCGCCTGACGCGAACGCTGTCGGTATTCGAGACGGCGCTCGCACAGCAGGGGCGCAAGCCACTGCGTCGCTGGATCGAGAGCACTTGGCTGGCGCTCGGGGGGCCGGCGGCGGTGCGCGAGCCCCGTGATCTGGTCGATGCACAACAGTTTTTCGCCAAGCTCGAAGCGCTGGCGCGCGGTCCCGGCCTGGACGATCTCGACGCGCTCGATCTGGCGCTGCGCAATCTGAAGGCAACCGCCGATCCACTCGCCGATGCGCGTCTGAGCCTGATGACCATTCACAAATCCAAGGGACTGGAGTTCGACACCGTCATCGTGCCGGGCCTGGGGCGCACGACGCGCAGTGACACGCCGCCGCCCATCATCTACAGCCGTCGCAGCGCCGACGACGGTGACGCGCAACTCGTACTCGCGCCGATCCATGCGCGTGGTGACGATGCCGGCACGACCTATGACTTCATCCGCCAGCTTGAAGCGGACAAGCAGCGTTATGAGGATGGGCGTCTGCTGTACGTGGCGGCGACGCGCGCGCGGCGGCATCTGCATCTGCTTGGGGCGGCGGCGCTCGATGCCGACGGCGTGGTGAAACCACCGCCGCCAAGCAGCTTGCTGGCGCGATTGTGGCCGGCGGTCGAAGCGGACTTTGCGTTGGCCGCTGCAACGCAGGAATCGCCGACTGAAGTGACAGTGTCGCCGACGACCCAAGTCCGCGATGTGATCGGCGCACCGCCGTTGCGGCGGTTCATCAGTGGCTGGACAGCGCCGCTGCTGCCACAGGGCTTGAGCGCGGACGCGCCGGTGGCGACTCCGGCGTCGCCACGTTTCGACTGGGCCGGTGAAGTCGCGCGCGCGACCGGCACCGTGTTTCATCGCTGTGCCGAACGTCTGGCCGGTACAACGCTGCGCGACTGGGACGAGACGCGTCTGCAGCAGTTGGCCGCGCACTTGCCTGCGGAACTTGGTGATGCTGGCGTGCCACCCGCGCGCAGCGCTGCTGCGACCGGACTGGTCTGCGACGCCATGCGCAATCTGCTCGCCGATCCGCGCGGGCGCTGGCTATTCGACGCGAATCATCGCGAGGCGCGCAGCGAATGGGCGCTGACGGCCGTGATCGATGGTCGGCCACAGATGTTCGCGATCGATCGCAGCTTCATCGACGCCGAAGGCACACGCTGGATTGTCGACTTCAAGACCAGCCGACATGAAGGCGGTGATCTGCAACGTTTCCTGGCGGAGGAGCGAGCCCGTTACCAGGGCCAGCTGCGTCTGTACGCCGGCATCCTGCGGCGCTTTGGTCCGCAGCCCGTGCGCGCAGCGCTGTATCTGCCGTTGATCGATGATCCCGCGCAGCGCTGGCAGGTGCTCGACGTCTGAAGTCGCGCGCAAGCTGCCATGATTTTCTGCGGGGGCACGCCTTGCGCGCGACCCATCGCGTACGGCTGTGACCATAAAAGCGCGGAAGACTTTTACCTTCCGCGCTTCGAATCCCGTCGCGGCGGCTAGCGTTCCAGCAGCTCGCGTTTGTTCGGCTTGCCGTCCCAGTCCTTGTTCTCCGGCGGGTATTCCTGCTTCTCGGTGATCACCGGCCACAGCTTGGTCAGCTCGGCATTCAGTTCCTTGAAGTCGGCCTGCTCGGCCGGCAGGTCATCCTCGGCGAAGATCGCGTTGGCGGGGCATTCCGGCTCGCATAGCGTGCAGTCGATACATTCTTCGGGATCGATCACGAGAAAATTCGGACCTTCATGGAAACAGTCGACAGGGCAGACCTCCACACAGTCGGTGTATTTGCACTTGATGCAGTTCTCGGTAACGACAAAAGTCATGTTGCGCTCGCGGCTCGAAACGGTCGAATTTTACGGGGCGCGTAGTTTAAACCATTGCGTGCGCCAGCCGGTCGGCAGAACGGGGGAGTTGCGGCGCCCCCGTTTCTGCTTGTCGTACTGATCGCTCGGTTTGCGCCAGCGGCCGGTGCCGGCCGGCCAGGCCTATTGCCCGCGCAAGGCGTGGCGACCGGGATCGGCTTCAAAAAGCAGACCGGCAACCGCGTCGTGCTTACGGTGTCGCCGCGTCGCCGGCGACTTCGGCCTGCTGTGGCGGCTTCGGCCGGAACGCGAGATCGAGGCTATGCAGTTCATAACGGCCACGAGCGCGATCTGCGAAGAAGCGGCGCAGGCTGTGCAAGATGGTCGGAAACGCAATCTCGTCCCAAGGGATTTCGTCTTCGCGCATCAGCCGGACTTCGGAGCTTTCGAAAGTCGGACCAAAGTGGTCGCCGCGCATCGTGCCGCGATGAATCAGGTAAACCTGACTGACATACGGCACATTGATGACCATCAGCAGATCATCGACCTGCACATCGACCTGCGCTTCCTCCATGGCTTCGCGCGCTGCGCCTTGTGCGCTGCTCTCGCCAAGCTCCATGAAGCCGGCCGGGAACGTCCACAGACCGAGGCGCGGCTCGATGTTGCGACGACACATCAGCACCCGGCCATCAGCGTGTTCCGGAATCACGCCGACGATCAGTTTCGGATTCAAATACTGGATATGTCCGCAGCCGCTGCAGACGTGGCGTGGCAAATGATCGCCGTCCGGAACGCGGAAGGTGGTCGGCTGCCCACAGAGATGGCAGAAGCGGATGTCTGGAAGCATCGAGGAAAGGTCGCTGGGACTGTCGTCAACTATAGGGCCACTTGCCACTTCATGCGCCGGCCGGGCGGACGAAGCCGCCTAGCATGGTCCGCAACCGGGCGCATTGACCGCAGCGCGAATGCCGGCGAACGCACCTACTGGATTTGAGTGGGGAAATGGACGAGTATTTCCGCTGTAATTCAAAACAACGGTCCATACCGGACCAGAGATCGGGGAGGGGAAGATGAAGCACATTCGTTTTGTGCCGTTGAGCATCATTGCGCTGGCGATCATGGCGGCAAACCCTGTATTCGCACAGGACGCCGACACCAATGCGCAGGCGACGGACGATTCGTCCAGTGCCATGGCCGATACGTCCACCGACACCACTGCCGCCGATAGTTCGGCCACTGCTGAGAGCCCTGTGGCCGATGACGGCGCCACCAGCGCGGATGCCGCCATGAGCGACGACAGCGCTGTCAGCGGTGAAGCGGATGAGCCGGCGGCCGAGCCGCGCAAGCCGTTCTATGCCTACGCTGGTGTCGACTACGCGTTCTTGCACACGTCACTGTCGAAGGACAGCCTGAAGAATGCCCTCGGTGGCGATCATTTCGATTCCGACTTCTACCGCGTGCGCTTCGGGACCCGTATCTTCAAG
>DATCXY010000012.1:0-7035 GCA_036570585.1 Solimonas sp.
CGCTGAGCGCGCCGGTCGCCGCGAGCCCGACGTACGGCATCAGCAGCGTGAACGGTGCGACACCGAGAATCGACACCCAGATCACCAGCTTGCGCCCGACGCGATCACCGATCGGTCCACCGAGCACGGTCCCGCCCGCGACCGCGAACAGGAACGCGAACAGATAGAGCTGCGCCGACTGCGCGCTCAGGCCGAAGCGATGCATCAGATAAAACGTGTAATAACTGGTGATGCTCGACAGATAGAAGTACTTCGAGAACACCAGCAGCATCAACACGACCATCGCACGGATCACGGTGCGGCGCGGCAGGCCTGAGGTGAGCACTGGTTTCGGCTTGGCCGCGGCAGCGTGGTGCTGCTGTCGGTACCAGGTGCCGATCCGCCACAGCACGACGATCGCGACCAGCGCGGCGAGCGAGAACCACGCGACACTGCGCTGACCGTGCGGCAACACGATCGCCGCCGCCAGCAGCGGTCCAACCGCGCTGCCGGCATTGCCGCCGACCTGGAACAGCGATTGCGCCAGCCCGTGCTGACCGCCGGACGCCATGCGCGCAACGCGCGACGATTCAGGATGAAAGATCGACGAGCCGGTCCCGACCAGCGCCGCCGCCATCAACACCACGCCGAAGCTCGGCGCGAACGCGAGCAACAGCAGGCCGCAGAGCGTGAAGCTCATGCCCACCGCCAACGAGTTCGGCTGTGGCCGCTTGTCGGTATACAGGCCGATCAGCGGTTGCAGCAACGATGCGCTGAACTGATAGGTCAGCGTGATCAGGCCGATCTGCGCAAAGCTCAGCGTGAACTCCGCCTTCAACAGCGGATAGATCGCCAGAATCAGCGACTGGATCATGTCGTTGAGAAAGTGCGCGAAGCTGATCGCGCCGAGCACACCAAAGCCGGTGCGCGGCGCGCCGGCGGCGGCGGTCATGACGGGC
The DNA here is from genome assembly GCA_036570585.1 of Solimonas sp. GTDB lineage: Bacteria > Pseudomonadota > Gammaproteobacteria > Nevskiales > Nevskiaceae > Solimonas. Next base: position 939 of record DATCXY010000012.1, read on the forward strand.
GGATTCAGCGGATTTTCCAGGCGGGTTTCCATGGACATCGATAAAGCGCGGGTGAGAGCTTGAGGCTGCGCATCGTAATCAGCACGCCGCCGCCTGTCCTGCGAGAATAAGGCGACATATTCCGCAAATGGGACATCGCGTGACGCACGGAAATTTTCGCGCCCATGACCACGGCCCCGCGCCGGTCACCGCGCTCGCCAACGACTATCCGCCGGGACATCTGACCGGCGAGCACGATCATCCCTATGCGCAACTGCTGTACGCCGTACGCGGCGTGATGCTGGTTGCGACCGAAGCGGGACACTGGGTCGTGCCGCCGACGCGTGGCATGTGGATGCCGCCGCGCACGCGCCACGCCGTACGCATGATCGGCAGCGTCAACATGCGTTCGGCGTTCATCGACCCGACGCTGACGCCGGACCTGCCGACGCAGTGCGCGGTGCTCGCGGTATCACCATTGCTGCGCGAACTGCTGGTCGCTGCCGTCGAACTGACGCCGCCGCATGCGCCGGGTTCGCGCGGCGAGCGCATCAGTGAACTGCTGCTCGATGAACTGCGCACAGTGCCGGCCCTGGCGCTGCATCTGCCGCAGCCGCGCGACGCGCGTTTGCGCAAGATCTGTGATCGCATTGCCGCTGCGCCACACGACAATACGACCGCCACGCAATGGGCACAGACGCTGCACGTCGACGCGAAAACCATCCAGCGTCTGTTCGCACGCGAGACCGGCATGAGTTTCGGCCAGTGGCGACAACAGGCGCGGTTGCTCACGGCACTCGAACGACTCGCGCAAGGCGAGCGCGTGCTCGATGTGGCGCTGGCGCTCGGCTACGCCAGCCCTGGCGCGTTCGCAACCATGTTCAAACGCCAGTTCGGCGTCACGCCCAGCGCGTACTTCAGCTGAGCTGCGGCGCGGCTCAATGGATGATCCACGCCTTCGCTGCCGCCGTGTCAGCCGTCGCGAATGTTTTCACTTCGATGCCGGGCATCAGCTTGCCGGCAATCGACGCGACGTTCTGCACCCAGCCCTGATCCGTCACCACCGCTTCGCGCTCGAAGCGGTCCCAGCGACGCAGCGCAAACTTCAGATCCTTGAAAAACGCTTCAGCGGAGATGCGGGTGTCATTCGCAATTTCGACGTAGATCCGCAGTTTTTGATGGCGTGCGAGTTTGGCATCAACGACATCGCGAATCCCGTCGTAGGCTTCGGCAGTCAATCTTCCGTCAATGCGAAAGCCGGCGATGTTGTCGTCGTTGAATGGAATGTTTTCGATCATGGGGCGCTCCAGCATTCAAAGTACGGCCACGTGTCGTCGGTCAAAGGCAGAAAGCCCATGCCGGACGTGTCCGGTGTGTCTGGTTAATATCGACACTGTTCCCTCTTCTGCGCTGAACACCGACCATGAGCTCCAACACGCCCGTAACGCTGATTCCCGGCGACGGCATCGGCCCCGAAATCGTCGAGGCCACGCTCGCCGTGCTCGACGCACTCGAGGTGTCATTCGACTGGGACGTGCAGCAGGCGGGCCTCGCAGGCGTCAAGGCGACCGGCGATCCACTGCCCGAAGCGGTGCTCGACAGCATCCGCCGCACGCGTCTTGCGCTCAAAGGGCCGTTGGAGACGCCGTCCGGCAAGGGCTATCGCTCCAGCAATGTGCGGCTGCGTGAAGCGTTCAAGCTGTACGCCAACGTGCGTCCGGCGCGCACGCTGATTCCTGGTGGGCGTTACGACAACATCGACCTGCTGATCTACCGCGAGAATCTCGAAGGTCTGTACATGGGTTACGAGCATTACATCCCGGTCGACGGCGATCCGGAAGGTGTGGCGATCGCGACCGGTGTCAACACACGCCTCGGCTCACGGCGACTGCTCGAATACGCGTTCGAGCACGCCATCGCACAAGGCCGCAAGAAGATCGCGGTCGTGCACAAGGCCAACATCATGAAGATCCTGACCGGCATCTTTCTTGAGGAAGCGCGCAAGCTGCACCGTGACAAATACGCCAAGCAGATCGAGATGCAGGAAGTGATCGTCGATGCCTGTGCAATGAAGCTGGTGCTGAATCCGTGGCAGTTCGACACCATCGTCACGACCAATCTGTTCGGCGACATCCTTTCCGATCTGGTCGCCGGCCTGGTCGGCGGGCTCGGCATGGCGCCCGGTGCCAACATCGGTGCGGATGCGGCAATTTTTGAAGCGGTGCACGGCTCGGCACCGGACATCGCTGGTCAAGGCATCGCCAATCCGGTCGCGCTGCTGCTCGCCGCGACGATGATGCTCGATCACCTGGAACTGCACGACAAAGCCGCACGGCTGCGCAAGGCGATTGACCAGACCTTCAACGTCGACCGGATCCGTACTGGCGATCTCGGCGGCCAGGCCGACACCAAAACCTTTACCGCAGCGCTCGTCGCACGTATTCGCAACGGCTGACATTCGACAATCGCGCATGAAAAATTTCGGCAGCTTCGACTACATCATCGTCGGTGGCGGCAGCGCCGGCTGCGTACTCGCCAATCGCCTGTCGGCAGATCCCGACGTGTTGGTGTTGTTGCTCGAAGCCGGCGGCAAGGACGACTGGATCTGGATTCATATTCCAGTCGGCTATCTTTATTGCATCGGCAATCCACGCACCGATTGGTGCTATCAGACGCAGGTCGAAGCCGGGCTCGGCGGGCGCTCGATCCTGTATGCGCGCGGGCGGGTTCTCGGCGGCTCGTCTTCGATCAACGGCATGATCTACATGCGTGGCCAGTCGCGCGACTATGACCAGTGGGCACAGCTCGGCGGCGATCCTGAATGGCGTTGGGATGCCGTGCTGCCCGTCTTCAAGAAAAGTGAGGATCATTGGCGCGGCGCAAGCGCACATCACGGCAGCGGCGGCGAGCTGCGTGTCGAGCAACTGCGGCTGCGCTGGGACATTCTCGATCGTTTCGCCGAAGCGGCCGAGCAGGCCGGCATTCCGCGCAGCGACGACTTCAATACCGGCGACAACAGCGGCTCCGGCAAATTCGAAGTCACGCAGCGACGCGGTGTGCGCTGGAGCGCGTCGCGTGCATTCCTGCGGCCCGCACTGAAGCGGCCGAACTTGCAGGTCGTGACCGGCGCACTCAGCGATCGCCTGCGCATGGACGGCACGCGCGTGAGCGGTGTTGAATTCATTCGCGATGGCGAGCGTCTGTTCGCAGAAAGCCGCATCGAAACCGTGCTCGCGTCGGGTTCGATCGGCTCGCCGACGATCCTGCAGCGCTCCGGCATCGGCGACGCGACACGGCTTGCGGCGCTCGGCGTCACGCCGCAGCACGCGCTGCCCGGCGTCGGCGCCAACCTGCAGGACCACCTGCAACTGCGCTCGATCTACAAGGTCACCGGCATCCGCTCGCTCAATCAGATCGCCGGCAACTGGTGGGGCCAGGCGATGATGGGGCTCGAATACGCATGGCGGCGCGGCGGCCCTCTGAGCATGGCGCCAAGCCAGCTCGGTGTGTTCGCCAAATCCGATCCCGCGCAAGCGAGCGCCAACCTCGAATATCACGTGCAACCACTATCGCTCGACAAGTTCGGCGATCCGCTGCATCGCTTCCCGGCGTTCACTGCCAGCGTCTGCAATCTGCGGCCGACGTCGCGCGGCGAGGTCCACATCACGTCGGCGGATGCACACGAAGCACCTGCGATTGCACCGCGTTACCTGTCGACCGACGACGATCGCCGCGTCGCCGCCGACGCGCTGCGTTTGACGCGGCGGATCGCGGCGCAGCCGGCGCTGGCACCGTACCAGCCCGAGGAATACCTGCCCGGCCCACAGTTTCAGAGCGACGATGAACTCGCCACTGCCGCCGGTGCGATCGGCACCACCATCTTTCACCCGGTCGGCACCTGCCGCATGGGCCGTGATGCCAGCGACGGCTCGGTCGTCGACACGCGGCTACGCGTGCATGGTTTGCAGGGATTGCGCGTGGTCGATGCGTCGATCATGCCGACCATCACGTCCGGCAACACCAATGCGCCGACGATGATGATTGCCGAGAAGGCCAGCGCGATGATTCGCGAGGATCGCATCAGCACGACGGGCTGATCGTTTCATCGTCATTGCGGGGAGCGTGAGCGGCGAAGCAATCCAGCGCACAGCTCGATCGAGCCTTGTCGCTGGATTGCTCCGTCAGCCCTTCGACAAGCTCAGGACATGCCTTCGGCCTTCTCGCAATGACGGCTGAGGTCGTGCGGTGCGCCTAGCCACAGATTTGCATCGCCAGGCGAATGCTGAGCGCCAGCAACACCAGCGAGGAAATCGAGAACACGGCGAAACGCAATTCGATCTTGTTGATCAGCGCCTGAATCAAGCTGTGCAGTACGCGCAAGCCGACATAGACCCACGCCAGCGTGACACTCGCATGCGTGGCGTCGCCGATCATCACCAGTGCAAGGATGACTGCGTAAAACAGCGTCGGCTGTTCATGCAGGTGATTGTAGTTGTCAGCCTTCCAGCGCACGGTCGCCGGCAACTCGGACATCTGCTGGCCGTTGATGCGTTGCGGATCGAGCCGCATTTTCATCTTCGTCATCGCCGGAATGCGCGTCGCGTACATCCACAGCCACATCACGAACGTCCACAGCACCAGCACGACCAGCGGTTGCAACAGCAGTTTGACGTTTTCCATGCCCTTCCCCCGATATGCGCCGGACGGCGTGAGCTGGACACTAGCGCGAAATCGGCCACCTGCAAACAAAAAGGCCGGGCAATGCCCGGCCTTCTCGATACCGCACAAACTCAGTTCAGCCGACGCGCTGCAGCACCGTGGCGACGCCCTGACCCATGCCGATGCACATCGTCGCGAGGCCGAACTCGGCGTTCTTGTCGTTCAGTACATGCGCCAGTGCGCCGGTAATGCGCGCACCCGAACAGCCGAGCGGATGGCCGAGCGAGATCGCACCACCGCGGATGTTGACGCGGTCCATGCGCTCGGTGAGCTTGAGGTCTTTCAGCACGGCGATCGATTGTGCGGCAAACGCTTCGTTGAGTTCGAAGTAGTCGATGTTGCCGATATCCAGACCGGCACGCTTCAGCGCCTTCTGCGACGCCGGCACCGGACCGATGCCCATGATCGACGGGTTGCAGCCGGCCGACGCCATGCTGACGATCCTGGCGAGCGGCTTGAGGCCCAGCGCCTTGGCCTTGTCGGCCGACATGATCAACGTGCACGACGCACCGTCGGAGATCGCCGAGCTGTTGCCGGCGGTGACGCTACCCTTGGGATTGAACGCCGGCTTGAGCTTGCCGAGGTCGGCCAGATTGGCGTCCGGACGCACGACCTCGTCGAAGTCAACGAGCAGCGGCGCGCCGTCGGCATCGTGGCCTTCGACCGGCACCATCTCGTTCTTGAACTCGCCGTTCTTCCACGCCGCATACGCGCGCTGGTGCGAGGCGAGCGCGAACTCGTCCTGCTGCTGACGGCTGACCTGATGGGTCTGCGACAGCATTTCGGCGGTCAGGCCCATCATCGCCGCAGCCTTGGCGGTGTTGATCGACAGCTCCGGGTCACCGTCGAAGCCGTGCGTCATCGGCACGTGGCCCATGTGCTCGACGCCGCCGGCGATGAAGATGTCACCGACACCGGCCTTGATGCTGCCGACGGCGGCGTGGATCGCCGTCATCGACGACCCGCAGAGGCGGTTGACGGTTTGGCCGGATACGGTCTGCGGCAGACCGGCGAGCAGCGCTGCATTGCGCGCGATGTTGAAGCCCTGCTCCAGGGTCTGCATCACGCAGCCCCAGATCACATCCTCGACATCCGCGGCCTGGACGGCCGGGTTGCGCTTGAGAATTTCCTGCATCAGGTGCGCGGACAGCGCTTCCGAGCGGACATTGCGAAACGCGCCGCCGCGGGAGCGGCCCATCGGCGTGCGAATCGCGTCAACGATAACGACATCAGTCATTTCAAAATCTCCGGATACTTGAGTCGTGCGCGAAGGGCTTACTTGGGGAAGTAAAGCTTGCCTTCGGCGGCCATCTTCTTCATCGACTCGGTCGGCTCGTAGAGCTTGCCGAGATGCGCGTACTTCGCGCACTTGTCGAGGATGGTCTTCATGCCGACGGTG
>DATCXY010000013.1:0-11055 GCA_036570585.1 Solimonas sp.
TCGACCTGCTCGCCCTTGTCGGCAAAATGGCGGCGGGCAATCTCCGGGTACTTGGTCGCGACGCGCAGGCGACGACGCGGATCGCGGGCCGGCGCATCCTTCTTCGCGGCCACCGACAGGCGGCACTTGGCGATGTCGAGATCGAGTGGCTCGTAGAGCTCCGAGCTGCCGTTTTCCATCAATACGTCCTTGCCGACAATGCCCAGATCAGCCGCACCGTATTCGACATAGGTCGGTACATCGGTCGGGCGAATGATCAGCAACGACACACCGGGCGTATGCGACGGCACCCGCAGCAGACGATCAATATCGCCAGCCGGATCCAGGCCGACCTTCGCCAGAAATGGCAGGCTTTCTTCGAGGATGCGGCCTTTCGACAAGGCCAGGGTCAGGGCAGTCATCGCGCCGTTCAACTCAGGAAAATACGAAGGGGCGCGATTGTACCCGCCGCGCCGCGACACGTCCGCTACGCGGCGGCGCGCGGGGCACGCAGATAGACGCTGCGCTGGCGACCATCGGCCGACTTGCGCTCGTCGATCTCGAAGCGTCCGGTGGCCACGACCAGCTCGCTGAGCTTCTTGAATCCGTAGTTGCGCGAATCGAAATCGGCACGGCGCTTGGCGATCAGATTGCCGACCGCACCGAGCGTCGCCCAACCATCGTCATCGGCTGCATCTTCGATCGCTTCGATCAGCAACTCGTGCAATTCGCTGTCTGTGCGTGGATTGGACTTCGATTCGCCCCGGCTCTCCACCGTGCGCTCCGGCTCGGCATGCGTCGGCGTGCTCTGCTGTTTGCCGGCTTTCTTGCCTGCCGGACGGGACTTGGCCGGCACAACTTCCGCCTCGGTGGTCCTGATGGCCTTCGCGGATTTGGCAGTCGGCGCCACGCCGCGCAGGACATCGAGATAGATGAACTTGTCGCAGGCCGCGCGCAGCGACACCGGCGTCTTGCGCTCCCCGAAGCCATAAACCGTCAGCCCAGCCTCGCGCAGCCGTGATGCGAGCCCGGTGAAATCGCTGTCGCTCGACACCAGACAGAAGCCGTCGAAACGGTCGCTGTACAACAGGTCCATCGCGTCGATGATCATGCGGCTGTCGGTCGCGTTCTTGCCGACCGTATAGCTGAATTGCTGGATCGGCTGGATCGCCAGATCGAGCAGGACTTTCTTCCAGCCTTTGAGATTGTCGGTGGTCCAGTCGCCGTAGATGCGCTTGACGTTGGCCACGCCGTATTTGGCAATTTCAGCGAGCAACGCGGTCGCGATCGACGGTTGCGTGTTGTCGGCGTCGATCAGTACCGCGAGTTTCTTGGTCGGTTCCGCCATGACGCTTCTCCGGTTGCCGGCGCTCCACCCGCGCCTAGATGAGCTTGGTCACGCGCTTGATCTTCGCACCGAGCGCGGCGAGCTTGCCCTCGATGTCCTCGTAGCCGCGGTCCATGTGATAGATGCGGTCGATGAAGGTCTCGCCGTCGGCGGCGAGCGCCGCGATCACCAGCGACGCCGATGCACGCAGATCGGTCGCCATGATCGGCGCCGCCTGCAGGCGCTCGCGGCCGGTGATCACCGCGGTATTGCCTTCGATGCGGATGTCTGCGCCGAGCCGCAGCAGTTCCTGCGCGTGCATGAAGCGGTTCTCGAAGATCGTTTCCTTGATCACGCCAACGCCTTCGGCCAGACAGTTCATCGCCATCATCTGCGCCTGCATGTCGGTTGGAAAGCCCGGATGCGGCATCGTGTGGATATTGACGGCCAAGGGTCGCCTGCCCTGCATGTCGACCTCGACGAAATCGGTACCGGTCGAGATCTTCGCGCCGGCCTGCTGCAGCTTGACCAAAACCGCATCCATTACCGCGGGGTCGGTCTTGTTGACGCGTACGCGGCCACGTGTGACCGCGCCGGCGACCAGGTAACTGCCGGTCTCGATACGATCCGGCATCACCGCGTGCGTGGCCGCGTGCAGCGCCGTGACGCCCCGGATACGGATCGTGGTCGTACCATCGCCTTCGATCTTCGCGCCCATTGCGCGTAGACAATTCGCAAGATCGACGACTTCCGGCTCGCGCGCGGCGTTTTCAAGTACCGTTTCGCCGTCGGCCAGCGTCGCCGCCATCATCAGGTTCTCGGTGCCCGTGACCGTCACCGTATCGAAAACGATGCGCGCGCCCTTGAGCTTCTTGGCCTTGGCGTGGATGAAGCCGCCATCGAGATTGATCTCGGCGCCCATCGCTTCCAGGCCCATCAGGTGCAGATCGACCGGCCGTGCACCGATCGCACAACCACCGGGCAGCGACACATGCGCCTCGCCGCGCCTGGCGACCAGCGGTCCCAATACCAGAATCGATGCACGCATCGTCCGCACCAGCTCATACGGCGCCACGCAGGTGGTGATCGGTTTGGCATCGACGATCAGCTCATGCAGCGCCGGTGCGTCGACCGTGCAGCCCATCTGGCTGAGCAGCTTGCGCGTGGTGTTGATGTCCCACAGCGTCGGCACGTTGGTCACGTGCAGCGGCTCGTCCGACAACAGCGACGCGCACAGGATCGGCAGGGCCGCGTTCTTGGCGCCGGACGCGTCGATCACGCCGTCCAGCGGGCCGTTGCCGGCAATGATGAATTTGTCCATTTGGAGTTCGTGATGGGTAATTGAGAATGGGCCGGCTTTTCGCGTCTACGAGTCACCGATCACGAATCACCAATCATCGCTCACCACCCAGCCGCTACGCGGCGCGGGTCGTGAGCTTCAGCGCGTGGATCTCGCGCCCCATCGTCTCGCCGAGCGCGGCATAGACCATGCGGTGCTGTGCCAGCGGCAGCTTGCCGGCAAACTCGCTGCTGATCACCAGCGCCTCGAAATGCTGGCCATCATCGCCGAGCACGGTAACGGTTGCGCCGGGCATGCCGGCTTCGATCAGGGTACGAATTTCATCTTTGGTCATGGTTATCGCTTCAACTTATAGCCGGTGACGAGCATCCGCAGGCAGATCGCCGACGCCAGCGCAAAGAAACCGAAACTCCACAACAAGCTGTAGACGATCGGCACGTCGGCGTGGCCGAGAAAGCCATAGCGGAAACCGTCGATCATGTAGAAGAACGGATTGAAGTGGCTCGCCTTGAACCAGATCGGCGGCAAGGCGTGCACCGAGTAGAACACACCGGACAAAAAAGATAGCGGCGTGATGAAGAAATTGGTGAACGTGGCGATGTGGTCGAATTTTTCGGCGACGATGCCGGCGATCATGCCGAGCACAGCCAGGCTGCCCGCCGAAAGCAGGAACATCGACAGTAGCGCCAGTGGTGCGTGCATCGGCATCTGCACGAACGGCATCGTCACCAGCAGCATCGCGACGGCGACCAGTGTGCAGCGCAGCAGCGCAGCCAGGATGTAGGCGCCGAACCAGTCCAGCGGCCCGAGCGGCGCCATCTGCAGGAACACCAGATTGCCCATGATCTTAGACTGCGTGAGGCTCGACGCAGTGTTGGCGAATGCGTTCTGGATCACCGCCATCATGATCAGGCCAGGCACCAGAAATTCGGTGTAGTCGACGCCCGGATAGACTGGCGCGCGGCCCTTCATCGCCTGTGCGAACACCAACAGATACAGCAACGCGGTAACGACCGGCGCGGTGACGGTCTGGCCGAGGACCGACCAGAACCGCATGACTTCCTTTTTGAGCAGCGTGACGAAGCCCGTCTGATCCGGCGTCATGTCACCGCTCCCACTTTCGCCGAATGTCCGGTCAGCTCGATGAAGATGTCCTCGAGATCCGGCTCGCGCGTGTGCACGTCCTCGATGCCGATGCCGGCATTGCGCAGCGCATCGAACACTCCGCCGATCGGATTGCGGCGGGTTTCAAGCTTCAGTTCCACGGCGCCATCGACCTCGGCCGTGACCAGGGACTGCAGCGCGTCCGGCAGTCGCGCATCGCCGACCAACTTGATGCGCAGAAAGCGGTACGGGTGGCGCGCAAGCAATTGCCGCGTCGGTTCGATCACGGCGACGCTGCCACGATCGAGGATCGCGACCCGCGAGCACAACTCCTGCGCTTCTTCGAGATAATGCGTGGTCAGCACCACGGTCGTACCCTTGCGATGCAGATCGCTCATGAACGACCAGATCGTACGCCGCAGTTCGACATCGACGCCGGCAGTCGGCTCGTCGAGGATCACCACCGGCGGTCGATGCACCAGCGCCTGCGCAATCAGCACGCGGCGCTTCATGCCACCGGACAACGCGCGCATCGAGACATTCGCCTTGTCCGAAAGCTCCAGCCGTTCCAGCATTTCGTCGATCCATGGCCAGGTTTCCCTGCCGCAGCCGTAGTAGCCGGCCTGCAGGCGCAACATCTCGCGTACCTTGAAGAACGGATCGAATACCAGCTCCTGCGGCACGACGCCGAGCAGGCGACGTGCCGCGCGAAAATCGCGCACGGTGTCGTGGCCGAGCACGCTGACGGTGCCCTCGGAGGCGTGGATCAGGCCGGAAATGATGCTGATCAGCGTCGACTTGCCGGCGCCGTTAGGCCCCAGCAATGCGAAGAATTCGCCGCGGCGGATCTCGAAACTGATGCCGCGCAGGGCTTCAAGCTGTCCGTACCGCTTGCGGATACCGCAGATCGCCAGGGCGCTGGCAGGGGCGTCGGCAGTGGGCGCGGATGTGGAAGACATGGAAGATCGCCATTATAGAGCTGTCCGCCACCCAGCCTGTGCCGAACTTGAGCCCCAAGACCGAAGCCCGGCCGTCGATCGCCATCGTCTGGTTTCGCCGCGATCTGCGCCTCACCGACAACCCGGCCTTGCGTCTGGCGCTGGCCCATCACGACCGCATCGTGCCGCTGTTCATCGCCGATTTCGAGGCCGAGCTGCCGTGGGCGCCGGGCGCCGCCAGCCGCTGGTGGTTGCACCACAGCCTCGCGCGACTCGATGGCGCACTCGGCACACGCGGCTGTCCGCTGCTGATCCGGGAGGGTGAAAGCCTGGCCGAACTGCGTCGCCTGATCCGCGAGACCGGCGCCGAAGCGGTCTACTGGAACCGCTTGTACGAACCGGCGATTGTCGAGCGCGATCGCATCATCAAGGCCGCGTTGCGTGAGGACGGTGTCGCCGCGCACAGCCAGCTCGCCGCGCTCTGGCATGAGCCCTGGAATCTGAAAACCGGTGGCGGCGCCCCGTACCGCGTATTCACGCCGTTCTGGCGCAAGCTCGCCGCCGATCTGCCGCCACCGCAGATCGAACCGCCGCCGACGCGGATCAAGGGGCTGGCGCAAAAGCCTTCGGGTCTGACGCTGGACGCACTCGATCTGCTACCCAAGCTCGGCTGGGATGCCGGTTTCTACCCGCGCTGGCGTCCCGGTGAAGACGGCGCGCTGCACGCGCTCGACCGTTTCATGCGCGGCGCGCTGGGCCACTACGCCACCGGCCGCGATTTTCCGGCGCAGGCAGACACCACGCAGTTGTCGCCGCACCTGCACTTCGGCGAGATTTCACCGCAGCAGATTCGTGCCGCGATCGTCCGGCGCAGCGCCGGCATCGCCAAGCTCGAAGCCGATGGCGAGCAGCTCATGCGCGAACTGGGCTGGCGCGAGTTTGCGCACCACCTGCTGGTCCATTTTCCGCAGACACCGGACACGCCATTGCAGGGAAAATTCGCCGACATGCCGTGGCGCAAGCCGCGCGACTACGCCGCCGACCTGAACGCTTGGCAAGATGGACGCACCGGCATTCCCATCGTCGACGCCGGCATGCGTGAGCTGTGGACCACCGGCTGGATGCACAACCGCGTGCGCATGATCAACGCCTCGTTTCTGACCAAGAATCTGCTGATTCCGTGGCAGGAAGGCGCACGCTGGTTCTGGGACACGCTGCTCGACGCCGATCTGGCCAACAACACCCTCGGCTGGCAGTGGACCGCCGGCTGCGGCGCCGATGCCGCACCCTATTTCCGCATCTTCAATCCGGCGCTGCAGGCCGAGAAATTCGATGTCGACGCCACCTACATCCGCCGGTGGCTGCCGGAACTGGCCAAGCTCGATGCGCGCGCCGCACGCATGCCATGGCTGGCACCGGCCGAACAACTTGCCAGGGCCGGAGTCGAACTCGGGCGCAATTACCCGCGGCCGATCGTCGATCTTGGCGCTTCGCGCAAGCGCGCCCTCGCCGCCTACGCGCGCATCAAATCCGCCTGAGGAACCTTCGGCGCCGGTCGGTCGACCGCTATACTGACTCCCCACTTTTTTGAGGCTCCTGCCCTTGTCCCGCATGGATTCGGCGACGCTGCAAAACCTCGGGCGCCGCGCGCTCGAGATCGAACGCGATGCGCTCAGCGCGCTGATGCCGCGCATCGATCAGCATTTTTCACGCGCCTGCGAGCTGATGCTGGCGTGCAGCGGCCGCGTGGTCGTCACCGGCATGGGCAAGTCCGGACACATCGCCACCAAGATCGCGGCGACGCTGGCCTCGACCGGCACGCCGGCGTTTTTCGTCCATCCCGGCGAAGCCAGCCATGGCGACCTCGGCATGATCACGCGCCAGGACGTGGTGCTAGCGATGTCGTACTCCGGCGAAACCGCGGAAATCGTCACGCTGCTGCCGCTGTTCAAACGCATGAGCGCGCCACTGATCGCGATGACCGGCAAACCGCGCTCGACGCTGGCGACCACCGCAGATGTGCACCTCGACGTCTCGGTCGCCAAGGAAGCCTGTCCGCTGAATCTCGCACCGACTGCAAGCACCACCGCGACGCTGGCGATGGGCGACGCGCTCGCCGTCGCACTGCTCGAAGCGCGCGGCTTCACGCCGGAAGACTTCGCGATGTCGCATCCAGGCGGCTCGCTCGGCCGCAAGCTGCTGCTGAAGGTGGGCGATGTGATGCAGTCGGGCGACCGTCTGCCGAAAGTCGCGCCGGACACCAAGCTCAGCGCTGCGCTGCTGGAGATGTCGCACAAGGGCATGGGGCTGACCGCCATCGTCGATGCCGACGATCGCGTACTCGGTGTGTTTACCGATGGCGACCTACGCCGCGTGCTTGATCAGGGCATCGACGTACGCGAAGTGCGCGTTGATGCGGTGATGACGCGCGGCGGCAAGACCGCGCGTGCCGATCAACTCGCCGCCGAAGCGGTTGCGCTGATGGAGCAATACAAGATCACGGCGCTGCTGATCGAAGACGATGCCGGTCATCTTCGCGGCGTCATCCACATGCACGATCTGCTGCGCGCGGGAGTCGTCTAGTGAGCCTGCTCGACTCCGGCGAACTGGTCTGGCGCGCGCGTGACATCCGCTGCCTGTTCCTCGACATCGACGGCGTGCTGACCGACGGCAAGCTTTACATCGGTCCGAACGGCGAAGAGACCAAGACCAGCTACGTGCGTGACGGACTCGGCATCAAGATGATGCTGAAGGCCGGCCTGCATGTGGCGGTGATCAGTGGTCGGCCATCGGAAGCGATGCGCACGCGGCTGAGCTGGCTCGGCGTGCAGCACATCGCGCTCGACACCGAAGACAAGGCACCGGCCTACGTGCGCATCCGCGACGCGCTGGGACTGAAGGATGCGCAATGTGCGCACATGGGCGATGACGTGCCGGACCTGCCACTGATGCAGCGCGTCGCATTGGCGCTCAGCGTCGCCGATGCGCATCCGAAGGCGCTCGCCGCGGCGCATTGGGTGTCGCGCTACAACGGCGGCCAGGGCGCGGTGCGCGAAGCCGTCGATCTGATTCTCGACGCACACGGTCTGGCATGAACCGCCTGCGCACCCTGCTGCCATTTCTGCTGCTGATCCTGGCGGCTGCGTATATCGTCGCGCACAGCATGCGGCGTGACGCCGATCTCGCCGGCAGCGCACCGGCGACCATCGAACGCGAACCGCTGTACGTCGCCGATCAAGCGACCTGGACGCGCTACGGCGCCGACGGCACGCCACAGGTCCGCGCACAGGCCGCCCAGATCAACTACTACGATGATCATTCGATCACGATGACCACGGTCACGCTCGACCGGCTCGGCAGTGCACAGGGACATTGGCATCTCGAAGCACTGCGCGGCAGCGTGCCACCCAATGCGCAGCGCATGCTGTTGCAACCGGATGTCGATATCCGCGGTGAAACCAGCCACGATCTGCCGACCACGATCGCCGCGCGCGATGTCTGGGTCGATTGGGACCAGCGCACCATCAGCTCCGACCAGCCGATTCGCGGCAACGCCCCGAATCGCGCCGTCAAAGCCAAAGGCTGGCAGACCGATTTCGATGCGACGCAAATCCAGATGAAGGGCCAAGTCGAGGTTCAGTACGATGCGCCACGCCGCTAGTTTTCTTGTCGTCGCCGCGCTGATGCTGGCGCCCGCCGCCTTCGCCGCCGACACCGCATCGTCAGCGAAGGACGGCAAGCCCGGCGCGCGCGCGCAAGCCGAAGAACTCCGTCCGAGTGGGCCGGTCACGGTCAAGGCCGATCGCGCCGAGTGGGTACAGAACAATCAGATGAAGTACAGCGGCAATGTGTCAATGAGCTCTGACACCCTGGTCGTGCACGGCGATTCGATGGAAGTCCACCAAGCGCCGGATGGGCAGTTCGAGGCCTGGGTGCACGGAAAACCGGCGACGCTCGATCACGCGGCTGACCCGGATGCGACGGGCACCGCGGCCAAGCCGCTGCACGCCGAAGCGCGCGAGATCCATTACGACTCGAAGAGCGGCACCGCCAGCATGACCGGCGGCGCGCACATCAAACGCGGCGACGACGAAGTCGACGGCGACACCATCGGCTACATCGTGCCGGAGCGGCGTATTCAGGCGGCGAGCGGCGGCAAGGGCCAGGTGACCATCATCTTCCAGCCGCCACCTGCCAAGAAGCAGGACTCCCCCAGCGGCAAGAAGAACAGCAAGGGCAAAACACCGTGAGCCACGCCTCGACCCTGTCGGCATTCGCGCTGGTCAAGCGCTTCAAGAAGCGCAGCGTCGTGCGCGATGTTTCGCTGTCGGTGTCCAGCGGCGAGATCGTCGGCCTGCTCGGTCCGAACGGCGCCGGCAAGACCACGTCGTTCTACATGATCGTCGGCCTGATTCCTGCCGATGGTGGCCGCATCGAACTCGACGGCAAGGACATCACCGCGCTGCCGATGCACGCGCGTGCGCGGCTTGGACTTGGGTATCTGCCGCAGGAAGCGAGCGTGTTCCGCAAGCTGTCGGTGAAAGACAACATCCTGGCGATCCTCGAACTGCGCAAGGATCTGAACGCCGACCAGCGCGAGTCGGAACTCGAACGCCTGCTCAGTGAATTGCACATCACGCATATCCGCGACGCCGAAGGTCAGGCACTGTCCGGCGGTGAACGGCGTCGCGTCGAAATCGCACGTGCGCTGGCAGCGAATCCGCGCTTCATCCTGCTTGACGAGCCGTTCGCCGGCGTCGATCCGATCGCGGTCGGCGACATCCAGCAGATCGTCCATCACTTGAAAGAACGCGGCATCGGCGTGCTGATCACCGATCACAATGTCCGCGAGACGCTGTCGCTCTGCGAGCGCGCCTACATCCTCGCCGAAGGTCAGGTGATCGCCGAAGGTTCGCCGGACACGCTGCTGGCGAATGAAACCGTGCGCAAGGTTTATCTCGGCGAGCAGTTTCGGCTCTGACACGCGCGTCGTTGTCACCAACCCGCGTGCCCGGGGCCCCAGCCCCGGGCGTTCGTCCGGCGTCGACTGCCACAGGCAGTCGTCGAAATCCCGGCCTCACTCTCGGCGAGCGATTCAGGCTCTGAACCCGTGTTCCTGGCATACGGCGGCGATTCATCGCGGCGCGCTTATCGTTCGCGATGCATTCACCGTCTCGCAAAAGGTGACGCGTCATGAACGAGTGGGTAAAGGTGGATTGGCACGCCTTGTTCGTGCCGAGCGGTTCGCTGGTCGAAATCGTCATCCGCGGCTCGACGATTTATCTGTTCCTGTTTTTCCTGATGCGCGTGCTGCGCCGGGAAACCGGCCAGTTCAACATCGCCGATTTGCTGGTCATCGTCATCATCGCCGACGCCGCGCAGAACGGCATGGCGGGAACCTACGAATCGATCACCGAAGGGTTGGTGCTGATCGGCACCATCATGTTCTGGAACTACGGACTCGACTGGCTGGGCTTCCATTTCGAGAGCGTGCGAAAAATCGTCCAGCCGAGTCCCGTGACGCTGATCCGCAACGGACGAATCGACTGGCGTCAGATGCGCCGCGAACTGATCACCGAAACCGAGTTGATGGGCCGCCTGCACAACGATGGCATTCAACAGGTCGAGGACGTCTACCGCTGCTTCGTCGAAACCGACGGCAAGCTCAGCCTGATCAGCAACGAGCAGGCGCGTCGCAATGCAAAAAAACAGCGGCGACGCCGATCGTAGGGACAGAGGTCGCGCCCATGGGGCGCTCCTACAACATGCATCGTGTGCGCTGCGAAGTACCCGGCGAGGACCCCGCGCGACGGCGCGGGATCGACGGCAGCCGAGTCAGCGCCTGCGTACAACCATCAGCGCTGATCGCGCTTGGCACCGGTCCGCAAACGAAGGCCATTGAGGCGAATGAAGCCCTCGGCGTCCTTCTGGTTGTACGCGCCGCGATCGTCCTCGAACGTCGACAGCGTCGCGTCGAACAGCGAGTCCTTCGAGCGGCGACCTTCATTGTAGACAGCGCCCTTGTACAGCTTGAGGCGCACCTCGCCGTTGACGCGCGTCTGCGTGTCGTCGATCAGCGCCTGCAACGCGCGGCGCTCCGGGCTCCACCAGTAGCCGTTGTAGATCAGGCTCGCGTATTTGGGCATCACTTCGTCTTTCAGATGCGCCTGTTCGCGATCGAGGCACAGCGATTCGATCGCGCGATGCGCCTTGAGCAGGATGGTGCCGCCCGGCGTTTCATAGCAGCCCCGGCTCTTCATGCCGACGTAGCGGTTCTCGACAATGTCGAGACGGCCGATGCCGTGTTCGCCGCCAAGCTTGTTGAGCTTTTCGAGAATCTGGAACGGCGTGCCGCGCACCCCGTCGATCGCCACCGCATCGCCCTTGTCGAACTCGATGGTGATGAC
>DATCXY010000014.1:0-6972 GCA_036570585.1 Solimonas sp.
TCTCCCCTCGGGCGAGGGAAAGGGCCAGGGTGAGGGGCGCTCGATCGGATGACGCAGCCCACATCGGTGCCCCTCACCCCAACCCTCTCCCCGCAAGCGGGGAGAGGGGCAGGCGTGCTTCAGCGAGGGCCTCTGGGCAAGCCCAGCAGTCGTTCACCGATGATGTTGCGCTGGATCTCCGCCGTGCCGCCGGCGATGGTTTCGGAAAACACGTCGAGATAGTCGTGTCCCCAGCCGTGCATGCCGACGACTTCCGGCGCGCCGATGCCGTAGAGGTCGATGGCCGCAGCGGCGACGCGCTGCGTGAACTCGGCGAACGACAGGCGGATCAGCGAGCCGCTGGCGTCGGGCACCGAGTTCTCCAGGTCCAGCGCGAGTTTGTAGTTGGCGGCGCGGATCGATGCGCCTTCGGCGCGCAGGCTCGCGATGCGCATGCGCAGCTCGGGACGGCTTTGCGGACAGTCGGCCAGCAAGGCTTCCACCTTGAGCACGTAACCGATCAGCAGCGCCAACGCCGCGGTGCCGCGCTCGAAGCTCAGCGTCGCGTTGGCCGTGGCCCAGCCGTTGTGCAGGCCGCCGACCACATTGGTCAGCGGAATGCGGACGTTGTCGTAGAACACTTCGCAGTACTTGTGCGGGCCGGCCATGGTGCGGATCGGCCGCACCGTGATGCCGTTCGCGTCCATGGGGCAGATGACCCAGCTCAAGGCTTTCGAGGTGGAGGCGCCGGGGTTGGTGCGGATCAGCAGTTCCTGCCATTCCGCGACGTCCGCGAAGCTCGACCAGATCTTGGTGCCGTTGATGACGATCTCGTCGCCGTCCACTTCGCCGCGGCATTTGAGGCTGCCCAGGTCCGAACCCGAGCCGGGTTCGGAAAAGCCCTGGCACCAGAGCACGTCGCCGTTGAGGATCTTCGGCAGGTGATAGGCCTTCTGCTCATCCGTGCCGCAGGCCATCAGCGTCGGGCCGGCGTGGTTGAGCATCACGAAGCTGGCATTGAGCGGCGACGGCGCACCGGCGCGCGCGTACTCCTCGAACCAGACGATCTGTTCGAGCACCGACAGGCCGCGGCCGCCGAGTTCCTTCGGCCACGCGATGCCGGCCCAGCCGCCCTGCGCCTGGGTCTTCTGCCAGGCCAGCACGTAGTCGCGTGAGGCGGGGCCGTCCTCCGGCGAAGGCGTCTTCGGCACATTGGCTTCCAGCCAGCGGCGCGCTTCCTGCCGGAAAGCCGAGATCGAGCCCGTCATGCGATGTCTCCGTGCTTCATGTTGCGGATGTCAGTGTTGCGCGGATCTGATGCTTGAGCACCTTGCCGGCATCGTTTTTCGGCAGCGCGTCCCAGAGCGCGACCTGCTCGGGAATCTTGTATTTGGCGATGCCGGTACCGATCAG
The DNA here is from genome assembly GCA_036570585.1 of Solimonas sp. Classification (GTDB taxonomy): domain Bacteria; phylum Pseudomonadota; class Gammaproteobacteria; order Nevskiales; family Nevskiaceae; genus Solimonas. Next base: position 1,393 of record DATCXY010000014.1, read on the forward strand.
GAACCCGGCGAGGCTGGCGACGTCCGGCGCGCTGGCATTCGACTTGGGCACGATCACTGCGATCGCGCGTTCACCGGTACGTGCGTCGGGCACGCCGACGATCGCGACTTCGGCGATCTGCGGATGGCCGAGCAGCAGGTCCTCGATTTCCTTCGGCGCGATGTTCTCGCCGTTGCGGATGATGATGTCCTTGGCGCGGCCGGTGACGACCACGTAGCGCTCGTCGATCCAGCGCGCGAGATCGCCGGTGCGGAAATAACCTTCACTGTCGAAAGCCGTTGTCTCATCTTCGGCGCGCAGATAACCGACCAGCATCTGCGGGCCGCGCGCGCGGATCTCGCCGTCATCCGATGTCGCTGGGTCGACGATGCGCTGATCCGGAGTCACGAGGCGAATGTCGGCATAGCCGGGCCGGCCATCGGTGTCGGCACCGTGCCCGGCGTCGCCGGACGCGGTCGAGCCGACCGTCGTCACCGGCACTTCGGTCGAACCATAAACGCGCGTGACGACGGCACGTTCGAAATATTGTTGCGCGCGGCGTATCAGTTGCGGCGGCACCGACGCACCGCCGCAGATGAACACCTTGAGACTCGGCAGATGCGTGCCGGCGCGTTCGGCGGCGGCAAGTAATGCTTCAAGAAACGGCGTTGCGCCGGCCATGTGCGTGATGCGTTCGGCGTCGATCAGCTTCACCGCTTCGTCGGCGTCCCACTTGTCCATCACCACGGCGGTCGTGCCGAGCAGCAGCGGGCTTTCGAACGCGTAGATCGAACCGCCGATGTGGCTGATCGGCGACGGCACCAGGAACTTGTCGCCGGCTTCGATCAGCCAGTGCTCACCGAGCTGGCGCAGCAGCGCGTGCAGCGTGTTGTGCGTATGCAACACGCCCTTCGGGCGACCGGTCGTGCCGGAGGTGTACATCACCATGCGGACGGCGTCGGCCTCGCGTTCCGGCAGCGACTGCGCGTCGACCGGCGTGCGCAGCACGGCGTCATAGCCGAGATGCGGACCGGCATCGCCGCGCAGAACGACCACGACCGGCGGCGTCGCCAGCGGCGCGATCGCGCGGCTCAGCATCGCCGCGTAATCGAAGCCGCGGAACGTCGCCGGAATGAAGATGAATCGACTGGCGACGTCATCGAGGATGAACTGCGTCTCGCGCTCGCGCAGCGACGGCAGGATCGGATTGACGGCCATGCCGGCCAGCGTCGCGGCCAGATAAATGGTCGCGGCCTCATGCCAGTTCGGCAGCATGAACGACACCACGCTGCCGGTTGGCGCACGTGCCAGCATGGCCTGCGCGAGTGCCGAGGCTTCGGCGTGCAGCGTGCGTGCGTCGATACGGCGATCGCCGTCGACCAGCAACACGCGCTCCGGTGTCTGCGCGGCGGCCTGCTGCAAGGCTTCCGCCAGCGTGCTGCGAACCCAGAGGCCGTCGTCGTAGGCACGGGCGGCGCGGGTTTCGTCCCAACGCAGCCAGCGGCCGGCAATCAGCTTGCGCTTGTCGTTCAAGTTTGACTCGGAATCACGTGTCATCGCGGCGGTGTTTTGCGTCAAGGCGGCGAAGGCGAATGGCCGCGGTTTTCTGGCTGCTCAGGATATCAACAACTGTGTTGATGAGCAGAGCGGCGAGCAAGGTAGAATATACTGAGACGATCATTACAGGCGAGGCAGAACCGCTGTGCAGGAAGACACCCGCTATCACCCGAGCGCCGACCAGCTGGCGCTTGCGGACGCGATGGACGACACGCTTGCCGAACTGCTGCCGCTCGCACGCCTGCATGCAGCCAATGACGAAACCGCCGATACCTGGGCACATCTCGATCAGGCCGGCGTGTTCGGCATCTGCGCCAGTGAAGACGCCGGCGGCAGCGGACTCGGTGCCGCCGAGGAAGCCTTGATCGCGATCGGTCTCGGTCGTCGTCTGGCATCGCCCGCGGTGCTGGCAACGCTCGGCGCCGTGCATTGTGCGCCGACCCGACTGGCCGGACAGCGGATTGCGGCCGCTTATCGCAGCGGCGATCGTGTGATCGTGATCGACAGTCCCGGCGCGACCGGTTTGCTGTTGCGCGGTGCCGATAGCGCGTCGCTGCATGCATTCGAGTCTGCACAGGCAAAGCCGCTCGACGGGCGGCTGTGGTTGGCCGATCTTGGCGAGGCGGCTGACGTTGGCGCGCCACTGGCGCAGTTCGATGCGACCGGCTTGCTGCGTCTGCGCCTGATCGATGCGGCGGCGCTGGCCGGCATCGCGCAGGCGGCGCTGCAGATGGGCGTCGACTATGCGGGTCTGCGCGAGCAGTTCGGTCGGCCGATCGGCACGTTTCAGGCCGTCAAGCATCATTGCGCGAACATGGCGATCGCGGCGCGCTGCGCGCGCGATCAGGTCAGCTTCGCGGCGGTGGCGATCGACGAGGGTCGCGCGGATGCGGCGCTGCAAGTGGAATCGGCCTTGTTCGTCGCCGGCACCGCGGCGATCGAGAACGCCGGCAAGAACATCCAGATTCACGGCGGCATCGGCTTCAGCGATGAAGCGGACCCGCATCTGCTGCTGAAGCGTGCGCAGGTCCTGATCGCCGTTGCCGGCGGGCTGGAAGCGGCGAATGTGCGCATCGCAAATACGAAAACGGAGTGGTGACATGCAGGTAGCAATCATCACCGGTGCCAGCAGTGGCATCGGCTTCGGTACGGCCGTCAAATTTGCTGAAGCCGGCATCGCGGTGCTCGGCGTCGGTCGCGACGCGAACAAGCTCGCGGCTCTCGAAAAGGCGATCGGCAATCCGGACCTCATCGAGACGCTGGCCGTCGATGTGACGGAAGACGACGCACCGCAGCGCATCGTCAAGGCGGCGCTTGCACGCTGGAACCGCATCGATTTCCTGATCAACAATGCGGGCGCCGGCAGCCCAAGGCCACTGCATGAAACCGACGACGCCATGCTCGACGGTTTTCTCAACCTGATGCTGCGCGCACCGTTCCGTCTTGCGCGCGACGTCGTGCCGCACATGAAGCCGGGCTCGGCGATCATCAACGTCACCTCGACCTTCGCCGTCATCGGTGGTCGTCGCGGCGGCGCGTACACCGCGGCCAAGGGCGGCCTCAATGCACTGACCTCGCACATCGCCTGCCAGTACGGCGCGCTCGGCATCCGCTGCAACAACGTCGCGCCGGGCGTGACGGTGACGCCGATGGTCGCCGGCCGGCTCGAAGATCCGCTGTTCAAGCGCATCAATGTCGAGATGACACCGAACACGCGGCTCGGTGAAATCGAAGATGTCGCCAGCACCATCGCGTTCCTGTGTTCCAAGGGCGGCAGCTTCATCAACGGCCAGACCATCGTCGTCGATGGCGGCTGGAGCTCGACCAAATATCTTTCCGAGTACGCGCTGACCTCGACCTGGTCGGCCGCGGAATCCTGAATAAGCTACTGCGCTCGGCATCCCGCACGAGGGCGGTGCTCGGAATCCTCATGTATTCCTGCATACAACGCGGTTCCTGCGCTCTGTCCTCGTGCGACCTGCTTTCGCTCGCGACGCTTCTTCAGAGTTTCTCAAGACTTACAAGACCCAAAAGCACATGATCCTCAACGAGACCCAGCAGGCGATCCGCGACGCCGTTCGCGCGTTCGCGCAGGAGCGCATCAAGCCACGCAGCGCCGCATTCGAAGCGGCGCGCGGCTACCCGAGAGAACTGTTCGAGCAGCTCGCCGGCCTCGGCGTGATGGGCATGACGGCGCCGGAGGAAGTTGGCGGTGCCGGCGCCGATTACGTGTCGTATGCGCTGACGCTGATGGAAATCGCCGCCGCCGATGGCGCGTTGTCGACGATCATCAGCATCCAGAACAGCCTGATCGTCACCAGCCTGCTCAAGGACGGCACGCCGGCGCAGCAGCAGCGCTTCCTGCCGGAGCTGATCGCCGGCCGCATGCTCGGCGCGTTTGCGTTGACCGAGACCGATGCCGGTTCGGACGCCTCGGCAATCCGCACGCGCGCGGTCAAGGTCGATGGCGGCTATCGATTGAGTGGCAGCAAGCAGTTCATCACGTCGGCGCAGATCGCCGGCATCGCAATCGTCTACGCAGTCACCGATCCGGCCGCCGGCAAGCGCGGCATCAGCGGCTTCATCGTGCCGACCGACGCGCCGGGCTATCGCGTCGACAAGGTCGAGCACAAGCTCGGCCAGAACGCATCCGACACCTGCGCGATCCGCTTTGATGATGTGTTCGTCGAAGAAAATCTGCGGCTCGGCGCGGAAGGTGCCGGTTACGGCATCGCCTTGTCGAACCTCGAAGCGGGTCGCATCGGCATCGCCTCGCAGTGCATCGGCATGGCGCAGGCGGCGTTGGAGATCGCGGTTGCTTATGCGCGCGAGCGCAAGAGTTTCGGCAAGCCGATCATCGAGCATCAGGCGGTTGGCTTCCGGCTCGCCGATCTGGCTGCGCGGCTCGAAGCGGCGCGGCAACTGGTGCTGCACGCGGCGGCGACCAAGGACGCCGGCTTGCCGAGCCTGAAGGAAGCATCGATGGCCAAGCTGATCGCATCGGAGACGGCCGAGGCGGTGGTGTCCGGCGCGATCCAGACGCTCGGCGGCTACGGCTATCTCGAAGAATTCGGCGTTGCCAAGATCTATCGCGATGTCCGCGTCTGCCAGATCTACGAAGGCACCTCGGATATCCAGCGCATGGTGATCGCACGCGCCCTGTAGCATGGATGATCCGCGCCGCGACTGATCGCGCGTAGGTTTCGTATTGAAGTCATGAAAGCCCGGGCGTGGCCCGAAAGGATAGAAAAAATGCAGATCAAGGGAGTCGCGGCGATTGTCACCGGCGGCGCATCGGGGCTCGGCGGCGCGACCGCGGAACGGCTCGCCAGGGCCGGCGCCAAGGTCACGATCTTTGACATGAACGCCGAGCTGGGCAAGAAAAAGGCGGCCGAGATCGGCGCGCACTTCGTCGCCGTCAATGTGACGGACGAGGCCGCCGTGGAAGCCGGACTCGTCGAAGCCGAAGGCGTCAATGGCAAGGCGCGCATTCTGGTCAGCTGCGCCGGCATCGGCCCGCCGGGCAAGGTGATCGGCCGCGATGGCAAGGCATTGCCGCTGGCGGACTTCTCGAAGATCGTCACGATCAATCTGCTCGGCAGTTTCAACGTGCTGTCGAAGTTCGCTGCGCGCATTCATGACGCCGAACCGCTTGGCGAAGAGCGTGGCGTGATCATCAATACCGCCAGCGTTGCGGCGTACGAAGGTCAGATCGGTCAGCCGGCCTACGCGGCATCGAAGGCCGGCGTCGTCGGCATGACGCTGCCGATCGCGCGTGAGTTCGCGCGTTATGGCATTCGCGTGATGACGATCGCGCCGGGTCTGTTCCTGACGCCGCTGCTCGAGTCGCTGCCGCAGGAAGCACAGGATTCGCTCGGCAAGCAGGTACCGTTCCCGAGCCGGCTCGGCAAGCCGGACGAGTTCGCGCTGATGGTCGAGAGCATCTTGCAGAACCCGATGCTCAACGGCGAAACCATCCGTCTCGACGGTGCGATCCGGATGTCGCCGAAATGACGATCAGCACACGCTTCACCGAACTGCTCG
>DATCXY010000015.1:0-1777 GCA_036570585.1 Solimonas sp.
TCGGTGTCGAAGCGGGTTACATGCCATTCGAGATGCGCGATCGCAAAGGCAAGATCATCGGTTTCGATGTCGATCTGGCGCGGCTGATGGCGCGTTACATGGGCGTCAGGCTGACGCTCGTCAACACGCAGTGGGACGGCATTATCCCGGCGCTGATGACCGACAAGTTCGACATTCTGATGGGCGGCATGACGATCACGCCGGAGCGCAACCTGCAGGTCAATTTCGCCGATCCCTACATCGTCATCGGCCAGACGGTGCTGATCCGCAAAGGCTTGATCGGCACGATCAGCAACCGCGAGCAGCTTGACGATCCGAAGTACACGATCGCCACCAAGCTCGGTACCACCGGCGACATCGCCGCGCGCAAATATTTCGCCAAGGCCAGAATCAAGGCGTTCGAAAGCGAGGCCGAGGCGACACTCGAAGTGCGCAACGGGCGCGCCGACGCGTTTGTCTATGACCTGCCGTTCAATGCCGTGTTCGTGGCGCGCTATCCGGGGCAGGTCGGTCTGCTCAAGGAACCGTTCACGCGCGAGCCGCTCGGCTGGGCGATTCGCAAGGGCGATCCGGACTTCATGAACTGGCTCAACAACTTCCTGCGCACGATCAAGGCCGACGGCAGTTACGATGCGCTGTACGGGAAGTGGTTCGAGGGGACGGCATGGCTGAAGAACGTGAGCGGTGTTTGAGGGACAGTGAATTGTTCACGGCCATCGTGCCGGAATTGGAAAATGCATCGTGAAGAAGCTCTGGCTGGTTTTGCTTTATCTGGTCGCGGCGGCAGCAGATGCGGCGCCTACGGCGCCAGTGCCGCTTATCGATTTTGCGCGCACCGATACCTATGATTCGCCCTCGCTCTCTCCCGACGGAAAGTATCTGGCACTGCGCTTTTTCAACGGCCAGGACTACGATATTTCCATCGTCGAACTCGGTGCCGGCAAGAAGCCATTTCGTTTTGCGATGGGCGCCGGCGCCAGCGTCCATGAGTACGCATGGGCGAGCTCGACGCGCTTGGTATTCTCGCTAGCCGAAAACTTCGGTGCCGACGCTGCACCATCGCCGACCGGCGAGATCTACGCTATCGATGTCGATGGAAAGCGCGGCAACTACCTGTTCGGCTTCCGCGGAGAAGGTGTGAAAACCGGTACGCGAATCGGCAGGAACACGCGGGAGAACGCCTACGGCGAATTGATCCGCACCCTGCCGGACGATCCCGACCATGTGCTGATCGCCTATTACAACTGGGATGCGCTGATCAAGGACCGCGAGGTCGCCATCGCGGCGCGCATCCACACAGTCAGCGGCAAGCGTGACCAGGAAGTCAGTGCGCCGATTCCGGGGCGCGTATGGTTCACGGCGGACCGCTCGGGCTTCGTGCGCTACGTCGTGGGCACGAATCGAGAAGGCAAGCAGGAGACGTACGTTCGCACGCCGGAGGCGCCGAAGTGGCGGCTGCTCGGCAGCATCCAGCGCGATCGAGTTGTGGGCGATGAGGATTCCGAATTCGGCGATGCAGAGCTTTCGGCCGACGGACGCTTCGCGTACCGGGTCTCGAATGAACTGACCGGACGCAACTGCCTGCTGCTGCAGGACATCGACAGCGGACAGATTCAGCCGCTGAGCTGCGACGAGCAGTTCGATGCCGCTGGAATCGTACGTTCGCCGATCGACAACGAACCCGTGGCGGTGCTCTATGAAGGGGGTATTCCGCGTCTCGACATACTCAAGACGGATAACCGCGGTGCTGCGATTGTGAGAGGGATGCAGAAAGAAT
>DATCXY010000016.1:0-12041 GCA_036570585.1 Solimonas sp.
CCGGCCGTAGTTTCAACTCATCAAGACGCTTGCCACGCACCAGATGGCCGATCCGTGCGAGGTGCACGTCGATCGCGGCGCTGTATGGATTCGGGCCGCCGAAGTGGGCATCGAGAAAGCGGTGCGCGCCGCCGAAATAACCATCCAGCCGTTCGCGCCACAGTGCGCGATTGAACGCCACGGTTTTCGCCAGAAGTTGTTCGGCTGACGCATAGATCGGTGTCGGGCCACCGGGGCGGGGATCGCCGGCGAGTCCGCACAGTGCGAATTCGCGAAACAGGAAGTCGCGGCATTTTTCCAGATAGCAGCGATCGGAGGTCTGTGCCAGCACGTCGGCGCTGCCGAGCAGAAAGCCGAGCATGCGGTCCTTCGCGTCACGGACCTGGATCTGATCGAGCGCGATTTCGTAGCCGGTGAAATGGACGATCTGCCGCGCCTTGGCGGCGTCGCGGCCGTAACCGATCGTCGGCAGGTAGTCGCGCAGGAACTCGCCGCTGCGATGGACATGCGTCAGCGTGAATTCGGCACCGTTGGCGGCGGAATCGCCGCGTCGGCGAATGTATCCGGCGTCATGAAACAGCGCGATCAGCACGCCGAGCACACTGCGATGCGCGCCGAGTCTCTGCGCAGTCGGCACGCTGCGCTCATGTCCGTCGATCAGGCGCGCCATCGCCAGCGCACAGTCGAGGCTGTGCTGGGCGTCGTGGTACCAGGTGTCGCAGCCGGCATAGCCGGGCAGGGTGCCCGCGTACAAGCGGCCGAAGGTCTTGAACGCGTGGCGCAGCGCAGCCAGATCGGCCTGCGGATGCAGCTCGGCGAGCAGTGCGCAGACCGCGGCGCAGACGTCGTCCGGATGCGAGATGCGCACACGGTCGGTGACGTCGTAATGATTACGGCGACGAATCGCTGGCAGCGTAGTGTGTTGCTTGTTCATGCGGTCGATCTTAGCGGTCCCCCCGGATGCCGATCGCGCAGTGCGTCTCACAGCGTCGAAAATTACAGGAATTTCAGAAATCCGGTGCGATTTCGACGATCAACGGCGCATGATCCGATGGCCGCTCCAGCCGCAGCGGTGCCAGATCGACGATCGCCCCGCGGGCGTGCGCGGCCAGCGGCGTCGACAGCAGCCAGTGGTCGATGCGCAGCCCGAGATTGCGGCGGAAGCCGGCCTGCCGGTAGTCCCACCAGGTGAACACGTTGGCGGCCTGCGGGAACATGCGGAACGCGTCGTGCAGCCCGAGCGACAGCAGGCGTTCCAGCCCTTCGCGCTCGGGCACCGAGCACAGCACGCCGCCTTCCCAGATCGCCGGGTCATGCGTGTCTTCAGGCGCTGGCGCGATGTTGAAGTCGCCACCGATCGCCAGCAATGGATATTCCTCCAACTGCGCAGCCAGGTAATCGTGCAGGGCCTCGAGAAAGCGCAGCTTGTATGCGTACTTCTCGCTGCCGACTGCCTGACCGTTGACGACATAGACGCTGATGAAGCGAATGCCATTGATCGTCGCGGCGATCACCCGTTTCTGCTCGTCGGCGAAGCCGTCCATGTCGCGCACGACTTCGCTGATTTCCTCGCGCGCCAGCAGCGCGACGCCGTTATAGGTCTTCTGGCCGTTGCTGACCGCGCGATAGCCGGCGGCCTCCAGTTCCGCACGCGGAAAACCATCGTCGATGGTCTTTATTTCCTGCAGCGCGAGCACGTCGATATTGGCGATCTGCAGCCAGTCGAGCAGATGCGGCAGACGAACTTTCAGCGAGTTGACGTTCCAGGTGGCGATCTTCATGGCAATTTGCTTTCGATGTTGTTTTCCCGGCGGGGGATCGGCCGCATCGGCTCGATCGACGCTTGCCCCCTTGGCATCGCCCGCGATATTAATCGCTGTCATGCCGCCACGTGCGAAGTTGCGTGGGACCCCGCGAGCTGTGTTGTCGCGCTGTTGTTCGGCGCGTCCGGCAGGCAGCCAATGTCGGTTTGTCAGTTGCCGTGGTAGAGACGCAGGTAGATGCCGTCGAAGGCGTTGCCGAGTTGCGCGCCCTGCGCCCAGGCGATGGCGAAATCCCCATAGCCGTCGACGGCAACAGCGGGGTTGCGCTGGTAGCCCGGCGCCTGGCTGTTGACCTGGAAGTTGCCGCCCTGCGCCGTGCCTCCGGAAGCGAAACGCTGGGCGGCGATGGTCCAGCTGTCGACAGCAAGGCTGTAACGCGTCCAGGCCACCACGAAGCCGCCTCCCGGTTGCACGCCGACGCTCGGAGCCTGGACGAGATCAGCGGTCGGGCTGTTGGCCGCCAGCGGCGCGCCCAGCGCAGTCCCTGCGCGGGAATAGCGTTGCACCCACACCTGAGCGGGCTCGCTCGAATCGCCGTCCCGCTCCGCCCAGACGATGACGAAGCCGCCCATCGGGTCAGCGGCGATGGAGGCCGCAAACGGCAACTTCATGCTGATGGCGTTGGCACGCTGCATCAGGCCCTGTGCCTTGCCGGCCGCGTTGTAACGCTTGTACTCGACGATGTTGCTGCGAATGTTGTGGTTGATCCACGCGGTGATGAAGTTGCCCTCGGCGTCCATCGCCAGCGCCGGTATTCCGAGTCCCGGTGCGCCGTTCAACGGCACGATATCGGGCAGATCGGCGTGTACGAGGAAGGCGGCGCCCCTGGCGACGCCGTCGGCGCCGTAGCTGCGGCCGTGGATGACATTGGTGCTGGTGGACAGATAAGTCGGCCCGAACCCCCCGCCGATATTGCTCACCGACGCTTGATTCCAGATCACGGTGAAATTGCCGTCGGCGTCCATCGCCACCGGTGCTGGCAAATTGGCGATGAGCCCGCGTGCGGGCTTCGAATATGACGCGACTTCGGTCGCCGCGCCGCGCGTGCTGCCATCGGCCGCATAAAGCTGGAACTGGATGCGATAGCGGCCGGCAACGGCGTCATAGCTGCTGGACGACACCACGAAATCGCCCGCCGGCGCCATTGCCACGGCAGGAATACCGTCGGCCAGGGGAACGGCGAACTCGACACCTTGCGTGCTGCCATCGGCACCGTAGCGGCGCGCATGGATGCCGGGCGCAGACGAACCCAGGCGTTCCCATACGACGACCCCATTGCCGATGCTGTCACGTGCCATGGCGGGACTGAGGACGCCGGTTCCGGTGCCGGAATCGACTCGAAAGTCCGGCCCGAGCGGATCACCCGCCGCGGCATGAGCCGTCATGGGCAGTACGGTTGCGGTGAGTGCGGCAATGAAAGCAGCGCGCAGGAGCGAAAGGGCTGTCCGGATAGGCATGTTGCTCTCCCCGATGTTGCCCACGGGGCGGACGTTGCCGCGCCGCGATAGTTGTGGGCTTCGGCACCGACTGTAGGCGCTCACGGCGAGTGCGGCAACAGCCGTCCGATCAGCGCCCGATCGGTTCAGTACGCTGGGTGCGATGACGATCGAACAGATCTGACCGGCAGCGGCGCGTGCCATCCGGCATTGCATCGATCCGCACGCGCAGCGGATTCGCTGCGTGATGCGAACTGGTTTGAAAGTCGGATTGAGGTCGGCGGGCGTCGAGCTCGCCGACCGCACCGTTGTAGTCGTTGATACCGGCCCAGCGCAAGGCGGGCGGTCGAATCACGCGGCCGCTATGCGGTTTCGCCGAGCCCGCTATGGCGCAACAGTGCATCGATGCTCGGCTTGCGGCCACGGAATTCGACGAAAAGGTCCATCGCTTCCTTGGATCCGCCCTGCGCGAGGATGGTGTCGCGGAAGCGCTGGCCGATCTCCGGTGCAAACTGGCTCTCCTCGAACGCCGCGAACGCATCGGCCGACAGCACCTCGGCCCACTTGTAGCTGTAGTACCCGGCGGCGTAACCACCCGCGAAGATGTGCGAGAAGCTCCACGGCATGCGGTTGAATGCTGGCGGTCTTGAGACTGCGACATCGTCGCGCACGCGTTCCAGCAACTCGAGCACGCGCGCGCCATCTTTCGATTTCGTGGTGGGATCGAAGTCGCGATGCAGACGTAGATCGAACAACGCGAATTCAAGCTGGCGCACGGTCGCGAGCCCGGCGTGGAAGCGACGCGATGTGCGCAGTTTGGTCAGCAGCTCTTCCGGCATTGCGGCGCCGGTCTGCCAGTGCTTTGCGAAGTTCTTCAGCGTTGCCGGGTCATAGCACCAGTTCTCCATGAACTGGCTCGGCAGTTCGACGGCATCCCAGGCCACGCCGTGGATGCCGGCAACGGCAGCTTCATCGACGCGGGTCAGCAGGTGATGCAAGCCGTGGCCGAATTCGTGGAACAGCGTCACGACTTCGTCGTGCGTCAGCAGTGCCGGTTTGCCCGGCAACGGTGGCGTGAAATTGCAAGTCAGATAAGCGACCGGCTGCTGCAGGCCATGCGCGGTATGGCGGCGGTTGATGCACTCGTCCATCCAGGCGCCGGAGCGCTTGTCGGCGCGCGCGTAAGGGTCGAGATAGAACAGGCCGAACGGCACGCCTTCACCGTCCTTGAGGACGTAGGTGCTGACGTCGGTATGCCAGCGTTCGATGTTGTCGACCTGCTCGATCGTGATGCCGTACAGCTTGTGCACGACTTCGAACATGCCGCGCACGACCTTGTCGAACGCAAAGTACGGGCGCAGTTCTTCATCGGACAGACCGAGCTTTTTTTCCTTGAGTTTCTCGGCGTAATACGGCGCGTCCCACGGTGAGAAATCGTCGAGGCCATCGCGCTGTTTCGCGAATGCCTTGAGTTCGTCGAGGTCGGCCTGCGCAGCGGGTTTGGCGCGATGCGCGAGATCGACGAGGAAGCTTTCGACCTCGTCCGGCGATTCGGCCATCTTGGTCGCCAGCGACAGCTCGGCGTAATTCGCATAGCCGAGCAACTGTGCCATTTCATGACGCAGCGCGAGGATTTCTTCCATCAGCGCGCTGTTGTCGAACTGGCCGGCCTGCGGGCCGCGATCGGATGCGCGCGTGACGTAGGCTTCATACACCTCCCGGCGCAGCGCGCGGTTGTCGGCATAGCTGATGACCGCGTCGTAGCTCGGGAAGTCGAGCGTCAGCCAGTAGCCTTCGAGTTCCTTGACTTTGGCGCGCTCGCGCGCAGCCTGCTTGGCCTCGTCGGTCATGCCGGCGAGTGTGGCGTCGTCATCGACCTGCTTGCCCCAAGCCTGGATCGCGTCCATCAGGTGTTCTTCGAACTTGGTCTGCAGCTCCGACAAGCGCAGCGAGATGTCCTTGTAGCGCGACTTCTGCTCGGTGGGCAGGGCAATGCCGGACAGGCGGAAATCACGTAGCGCGTCGGCGATCACCTTGCGGCGCACGACGTCGTAACCCTTGTATTCGTCGGATGCGGCCAGCGCCTCGTACGCACGGAACAGGGGCTCGGACTGCGAAACCTCGACGCCGTATTCGGTGAGCTTCGGCAGGCAGGCGTTGTAGGCCTGGCGCCAGTCGGCAGTCGAGTTGACGCTGAACAGATGTGAGACCGGACCCCAGGCGCGCTGGATGCGGTCACTCATGTCTTCCTGCGGCTCGATCAGCGAATCCCAGGTCGGTGGCGCGTCGCTGGCCAGCAGTTTGGCCAGTTCGGCGCGGCAATGTGCCAGCACTTCATCCAGCGCAGCCTCGGCATGCTCGGGGCGGATCGTTGCAAACGCGGGCAGCGGCTGGGCGATCGCGTCGCGTAACAGGGGGTTTTGCATGGCGGTCCGTGACGGCGGGAGGGGCGCTTATTCTGGGGACGAGCCCCGGCCATTTCGAGGACGAAGAGGGCAGACGATTGAAATCGCGCACTATTTAGAACGCCACCTCGATCGCTGATCGGCCGGATCGACAGCTGCGGTGCCAATGGAGTGTTTTGCGGGACTCCTTGGGCGCGACCGCGTTGCATGGAAGCGAGATTGCCACTTGCGCCGCACCTGTGGACTAGAAGCCGCGCAGGACCAGCAGTCCGGCCGCAGTCAGCCCGCTGAGCAGCGAGACGACGAGCAACGCGACTGCACCGTGGTGCAGTCGATTGACCAGTTGCGCTTGCGGCAGTGTCGAGATCAGGAAGCGGCGATGATCCGACGGTTTGCACAGCACATGCAGATCCGGCTGCACACTGCGCTCCAGCTGTGCGGCGCGAACTTCGGCGATCGCGGCCGCGCGTGCCGTGTCCCACTCCTGAACGTCGATCTCGCCATCACCATTGCGATCGAAACGGCGCAGCAGTTCGCGATGATGACGTTTCCAGTCCCGCAGCAGATCGCGCACGTCACCGGCTTCGTCCTCGCTGAGCACCGCAGTCTGGCTGCGGAACATGCCGAGCGCGTAGAGTGGATCGCCGATGCAGATTTGTTCCTCGGTGTAGCGATATTCGCCCATGCTGAACCATGGCGTTTTTTTCGGAATCTCGATCGGTCGCGGCGTGCCGCCCTGCCATCGCCGTTTCAGGCTCGGCAGCACCTGTGCGCCGTGCGGATCGATGATGCAGTCGCCGCTGCCGTCGGCGAGCACGAACAGATCATCCGAACAGGCCTTCTCGATCACGCGCCACTCGTTGCGCTGGCGGCCGCTTTGGCCGCTGCGTTCGCGATGCTCGATCACATAGCGCCACCACGCACAGCGCGTGCGTGATAGCGGCGAGAAAATCGGCGGGCCCGGCATCAGCCGTGCGAAACCTTCGAATTCGACGTAGCCCTGCGCGGCGGAGCGCACGCGTGAAGTCGGCGTGTCCTGAATCAGGCGGCTTTCACGCAGGCGGCTGAACGCCAGCCAGAACGTCAGCGGCGCGCACAGCGCCAGGATGCTGACGAAGGTCCAGAAGCCCCCAGGTGAAGTCGCCGCAATGCTGCGGCCGAGCTCGATCAGCATCGCTGCGTCGAACGCGATCAGCTGCTGAACAGTGCATGCAGATTGACGTCCTTGGTTTCCTCTGCGCTGAAATGCAGCAGCTCGGCGGACTTGAACGCGAACAGTCGCGCGATGATCACGTCCGGAAACTGTTCGATGCGCACGTTGTTGAGGTTGACCGTCTCGTTGTAGAACTCGCGGCGATCGGCGATCGCATTTTCAAGCCCGGTGATGCGGCCGAGCAGTTGCTGGATGCTCTGGTTGGCCTTCAGTTCCGGATAGGCCTCGACGGTCGCGACCACCGAGCCGAGCCCGCCACGCAATACGCTCTCGGCGCGGCCGACGGCTTTCACATCGCCCGCTTCGCGTGCCTGCTGCGAGCCAGTGCGCGCCGCCATGATCTTCTCCAGCGCGGACCTTTCGAACTGCATGTACTGCTTGCAGGTCTCGACCAGCTTCGGCAGTTCGTCATGGCGCTGCTTGAGCAGCACGTCGATATTGCTCCACGCCTTGCCGATGGCGTGCTTCAGATTCACCAGTCCGTTGTAGACGATGATGGCGTAGGCCAGCGCAGCCAGCACCAGTGCCAGCCAGATGAATGCGATCAACATGTTCCCCCCAAGGAAATCCCAAGCGGTAGAGGATGCGCGAATTCAGGTGTGCGCGCTACCATAGCGGTCTTCGTGCAACCGACCGAGACCATGTACCGAATTCTCACGCTGGCTGCCGCGTCGCTGGCAGCGCTGCTTGCATTCAGCGCCTGCACCTCACAGGCAGTGCTCAACGACCTGACCACGGACAAGGGTTACACGTTGACAGCCGATGTTCCGTACGACCGCGAACATCATCTGACGCTCGACGTCTACAGCCCGCACAATGTGCAGAACGCGCCGGTCGTGGTGTTCTTCTTCGGGCGGCGCTGGCAGCAGGGTGACAAGTCGCAGTACAAGTTCGTCGGTCAGGCGCTTGCCGCACAGGGCTTTCTCGCGGTGATTCCGAACTATCGCCTGTATCCGCAGGTGCGTTTCCCGGATTTCGTCAAGGATGGCGCGAACGCCGTGAAGTGGGCGCGCGACAACGCAGACCGCTACGGCGGCAGCAGCGACAGGCTGTTCGTGATGGGCCACTCGTCCGGCGCGCACATTGCCGCGATGCTGGCACTCGACGAAGAATTCCTCAAAGGCGTCGGCGGCTCGCGCAGCTGGTTGCGCGGCATGATCGGCCTGGCCGGTCCTTACGACTTCATGCCGATCACCGCGCCGGATCTGCGTGACCTGTTCGCGCCGGTCTCGCGCTTCGCATACACGCAGCCGATCTTCTTCGTCGACGGCCAGAACCCGCCGCTATTCCTCGTGCACGGCGAGGACGACGACATCATCTCGGTCGACAATACCCGCAAGCTTGCCAAGGCTGTCGAGAAAGCCGGCGGTCCGGTCGAGACGCTGATCTACCCGAAGCTCTCGCACGACATGGCGATCAACGCGTTCGCCTCGCTGTTCAGCGATCGCTATGACGTGCTCAAGCAGGTTTCCGACTTCATTCGTCGCAAGTCGAGTGGGCAGGTGACGCCGCGCCCGAGCGCCATCCGCGCCGCGCCATTGGCGCAGGACGCGCCGCCTGCCGACGGCGAAGTGTTCACCGACTCGATCGAAGACACGCCGCCCGTCCCGGTGCAGTGATCCGCCGCTGTGCCGGCGTCATCTCCACAGTTCCAAGCCGCACACCAAAACGAAATGCCGGCCGGGTCCGAACCTGATTCGAAACCCGGCCGCAAACCAAGACCATCGCGGCTGTGCCGCAAACGGAGACTGAAGTGACCCGCAAACTCGTGCTGCTGCGCCACGGCCAGAGCCAGTGGAATCTCGACAACCGCTTCACTGGCTGGGTCGATGTCGACATTACCGAGGCGGGTCAAAAGGAAGCCGTCAACGCCGGCAAGCTGATGCGCGAAGAAGGCCTGATGTTCGATGCCGCGCACACCTCCGTGCTCAAACGCGCGATCCGCACCAATTTCACCGCGCTCGACGTGATGGACCAGCTCTACGTGCCGGTGTGCAAATCGTGGCGACTCAACGAGCGCCACTACGGCGCACTGCAGGGACTCGACAAAGCCGAGACCACAGCCAAGCACGGCGAAGCGCAGGTCAAGATCTGGCGCCGCTCGTACGACATCCCACCGCCGCCGATGGATGCGCACGATGGTGGCCATCCGAAATTCGATCGCCGCTACATGAAGCTGGACGAGCACGCGCTGCCGGCCACCGAATCCCTCAAGACCACGCTCGAACGCGTGCTGCCGTACTGGCACGACGCGATTGCCCCGCAACTCAAGGTCGGCCAGACCGTGCTCGTCACCGCGCACGGCAATTCACTGCGCGCGCTGTACAAATATCTCAACAAGATCGCCGACGAAGCGATCCTTGAAGTGAACATCCCGACCGGCATCCCGCTGCTGTTCGACCTGCACGAAGATCTGCGCGTGAAGTCATATCGCTATCTCGGTGACGCCGAAGCGGCGAAGAAGGCGGCCGAAGCGGTGGCCAATCAGGCCAAGACGCGCAGCTGAGCGCACAACAAAAAGCCCGCACGATTGCGGGCTTTTTGTTGTGGCTGACATCTGCATCCAGAGCGCCGCTCGGTCAGCGTCGGTGACCTCGTCATTGCGTAGAAGACCAACCGTAACGAACTCGTCGGACTCGCCAAACGCAGGCAGCACCTAGGTCGGGCAAGCGCGTGGCGAAACCCGATCACCATGCAGATCACGCAGCCGTCGCAGTGCGCTTCACACTATGCGATCTGCGTGGGGATCTCGGCGACGCCGAAGCAGTGAAGAAGGCGGTCGAAGCCCGCGTCGGTCACATGGCGAGTCCGTCAGGGTGGACAGTGCGCAGCGAAAGCCGTCATGTGTCGTCGTTCGCCATCACAGCAATCGTCGCACCGCGACCAGTCGGCGCTGCCAGTTGTTGTCGAGTGCGGTGACGACCACTTCTCCGGCCGACGGCGAGGCGTGCACGATGTGGCCGGCGTCGAGATAGACCGCGACATGCAACTGACGCGGCTTCCAGCGATAGATCATCAGGTCACCGGCGCGCAGTTGCGAGCGTTTGACGTTGACGCCGCTGCGCAGCAGTTCGCGCACGGTACGGGGAAGTTCGAGGCCGGCGCTGCGGAATGCCTGTTGCACCAGCGCCGAACAGTCGACCGCATCAGCGTCATTGCTGCCGAATTCGTAATCGGTACCGAGCATCGCCAGCGCCTTGCGCAGTACTACGTCGCTGACGAGGCTGGCGCTGGCGCGGTCGGAGAGTTTCAGATGCAACTCGGGTATCGCGATCACCGGCGTGATCGTTGGATCGGAAGCAGGTTGCAGGCGCTCGCTGAGTTGCAGCCCCGATGCGGCGGCGTGGACGGACGTTGCAGCGCAGCAAGCGAGCAACGCGAAGGACAGGCGTAGCGATCGAAGCATCGGGAAGCGCCGAAGCTGGGGGGTGCGTCATTGTTGATGGCGGGATCGCATCTGCGTCGTCGCCCGCGACGGGCGGTGTCACAGGTCTGACTGGCGCAAACTGCGCGCGCTGGCTGGCCGCACAGTTTGCGGGCGACGCCGGTGACGGTCACGGACGCTGCAGCACGCCGATGAACGAGCCGGCCGGCAGATCAGCGTCAAAACGACGGTGAGTTGCGTCAGGGAGTCACTCGCGTGGCAACACCAGTCTTTGAAACGCTGCCACGCTCTGTGTGCCTTGGCCGAGACCAATTTGCCCCGAGCCATTGCTGCCCGTGACCCACACTGAACCGTCGGTTTTCCGCAGCACGCTGTGGTAACCGCCGGCGGCGATGGATGCGACATCGCTCGCTACATGCTGTGGCTCGCGCAGGTCGGGCGTGTCGCCGCTGCCGAGCTGGCCGCTGCCGTTGTAGCCGAAGGCCCACAGCTTGGCGGTCTCGTCCAGTATCAGGGAGTGGAAGCTGCCCGCACTGATGGCGCAGATGCCGCTGCGCAGCGGGAACGGCGTCTTGCGGTTGATGTTGCCACCATCGCCTAGCTGCCCCCCGCCGTCGAAACCCACCATCCACAGGCTGCCATCGGTCTTGAGCATCATGCTGTGTCCACTGCCAGCGGCGACGGCTTGCACCGAGTCCAGAATCCGGATCGGCTTGCTGTGGTTGCGGGTGCTGTCATCGCCGAGCTGGCTGTTGTTGTTGTGCCCGGCGCCCCACAGTGTGCCGTCGGCTTCGACAATCAGGCTATGGCCTTCGCCAGCGGCGATGGCGCGCACGCAGTCCATCACTTTCACCGGTGCGCTGCGCTGATCGTCGTCGCCGACACCCAGCTGGCCGAACGTGTTCTGGCCAAAGCCCCAGAGGCTGCCATCGGTTTTCAGCGCGAGGCTGTGGGCATCTCCTGCGGCAATGGCCATGACGCCATCCATGATCTGTACGGGCGTTTGTGCATTGCGAGTGCCGCCATTGCCGAGCTGGCCAAACTCGTTGCTGCCGCACGCCCACAGGCTGTCGTCGGTTTTCAGAATCAGGCTGTGTTTGCCACCGAGCGCCACATCGCGCACACCGGCGAGGGTTTTGACGGGTGTGCGCTGGGTGGTGGTGCCACCGTCGCAGAGCTGGCCGTAACTGTCGTTGCCCATGGCCCACAGCTGATGGTCGGCCGTGAGCAACATGCTGTGCGCGACGCCTGTGGCGATTTTTTCGATGGTCATGGTGACGGTTCTCCATTTTTGTGGTGCGCCTGCGTTGGCTCAGCACAGAACGGCACAGCGTGCGTGATGGTGCGTCTCAGTATCACGGTGCTTCTCACAGGTTTTTCAGAAGATCGCTTTTCTTCGCCGCGTATTCGTCGTTGTCGATCAATCCGGCTTCATGCAATTTCTTGAGCTTCTGCAGGCGCGCAATCAGGTCGTCGCTGCCCGGGTCGATCTGCTGCTCATCGGCGATCACGCTTGGTGAGCCACTGTGCTCGTGGGCAGCCGCGTCCAGTGCCTGCTGTATCACGGCGCCCATATTGCCGGGCAGAGTCTGGCGTACCGTCTTGGCCAGATTCTGCAAATCTTTGACGCTGTCGATCGAAACCGAATGGTTGGTGATGAGAGTCGCGCTCGCGGATTTGGCGGTGTCGGTGCGCGGGAAGAAGCTCGCGAAGCGACGAGGGGCGCCTGGAGGCCTCGATACGGGCGATGGTCGGCTGGCAAATGCAGGCGTATCGCGC
>DATCXY010000017.1:0-10288 GCA_036570585.1 Solimonas sp.
GCACGGTGCCGATCTATCAGGCGCTGGAAAAAGTCGACGGCAAGGCCGAAGAGCTGACCTGGGAGCTGTATCGCGACACGCTGATCGAACAGGCCGAGCAGGGCGTCGACTACTTCACGATCCACGCCGGCGTGCTGCTGCGCTACATCCCGTGGACCGCGTACCGCATGACCGGCATCGTCAGCCGCGGCGGCTCGATCCTCGCCAAGTGGTGCCTCGCGCATCACAAGGAAAATTTTCTCTACACGCATTTCGAGGACATTTGCGAAATCATGAAGGCCTACGACGTCAGCTTCTCGCTGGGCGACGGCCTGCGTCCCGGTTCGATCGCCGACGCCAACGACGACGCGCAGTTCGGCGAACTGCACACGCTCGGCGAACTGACCGAGATCGCGTGGAAGCACGACGTGCAGACCATGATCGAAGGCCCCGGCCACGTGCCGATGCAGCTGATCAAGGAAAACATGGACGAGCAGCTCAAGCACTGCTTCGAGGCGCCGTTCTACACGCTCGGGCCGCTGACCACCGACATCGCGCCGGGCTACGACCACATCACCTCCGGCATCGGCGCCGCCAACATCGGCTGGTACGGCTGCGCGATGCTGTGCTACGTCACACCCAAGGAGCATCTCGGCCTGCCCGACAAGGACGACGTGCGCGAAGGCATCATCACCTACAAGATCGCCGCGCACGCCGCCGATCTGGCCAAGGGCTTTCCGGGTACGCAGGTGCGCGACAACGCGCTGAGCAAAGCGCGCTTCGAGTTCCGCTGGGAAGACCAGTTCAACCTGGGCCTCGACCCGGAGAAGGCGCAGGAGTTCCACGACGAAACCTTGCCGCAGGAGGGCGCCAAGCTCGCGCACTTCTGCTCGATGTGCGGACCGCATTTCTGCTCGATGAAAATCACCCAGGATGTGCGCGACTACGCCGCCAGGATCGGCGCCGACGAAGCCGCGGCGCTGGAGCGCGGCATGGCCGAGAAGTCGGCGGAGTTCAAGGAGCAGGGCGCCGAGGTCTATCGCGCGCAGTGAGCGCGTCGCTGCCAGTCTGGATTGCCCGCGCGCGCCGCTATCCGTCGGCGGTGCTGCTCGTCGTGCAGTTGCTCGGCGTCGCGCTGTATCCGTGGATGGGGCAGCTGGCCGCGGGGCGTGCGTTGCTCAACGCCTTCGGCCTGCTGGTGCTCGGGGCGGCGCTGTGGATGGTGCGCCGCAGCCCACTCGCCAACCGGATCGCGGCGCTGCTCGCCGCCCTGGTCGTCGCGCTCTACGCGCTGAACGCTTTCTGGCCGCAACCGCTGTTCCTGCCGCTCGCGTCGCTGCTCGAAGCGGCGTTCTACTTCTACGCGGTCATCAGTCTGATCGCGTACATGATGGAAGACGAGCGTGCGACGCGCGACGAGTTGTTCGCCGTCGGCGCGACGTTCACCGTGCTGGCCTGGGCATTCGCGCATCTGTTCGTGGTCTGCCAGGCGTTGAATTCCGCGAGTTTCAGCGTCGGCGCGACGCCGCTGCGCAGCTGGATGGACCTGCTGTTCCTGAGCTTCACGGCATTGTCCGGCGTCGGTCTCGGCGACATCGTGCCGCTGGGCGCCGGCGCCAAAGCGATCGTCATGCTCGAAGAGTTCGCCGGCGTGATGTATCTCGCGCTCGTCGTGTCGCGCCTGATCGCGATGATGCGGTCGCGACACGGCTGAGTCCACGCGCTGCCGCTTTGTGTTGCGCGGCACGGCGCTGCCGCCGATGCACACGTGCGTGTTCCGGCGTTCCGCATGATTCCGGCGGCGACCTTGCCGTTCGCGAATCGAAATGCCACGTTCATCGGCGTTGTACTGGAAGCCGCGACCATCGACCTAGAATGCGTCCCGCACCCGGCGGAACTCCTTCACATCCGCGGCGCTGGAGCCTGTCGATGTAAGGCGTATTGAATTTTCCGGGACGCGCGCAAGCGGCTGCCGTCCCTTCTGTCGTTTTCTCCTTTTCCCTCAATTTCGCGCGCGGCTTTCTGCCTGTGCGCTTGCACTCTGGTGCCCGCTCATGTCCATTCGTTTCGCGTCACTTCTGCGCTCGGCCTTCGCCTCGCTGCTGGTCGTCGGCAGTCTGTCCTCGCTGCCGGCCGTCGCTGGCACGCTCAACACCTCGTTCGCGCCTTCGCAGAATTTCGATCTCACGCACTGGAAGCTCACGCTGCCTTCCGGTGATGACCTGCAACCCGTTGATCTGAATGGCGGCTACCAATATGCCGATGTGTTCTACACTGACCTGCGCAGCGGTGGCATGGTATTCCGCTGCCCCAACATCGCCGGCACGACCCGCAGCACGCACTACTCGCGCACCGAGTTGCGCGAGCTGCTTGATCCGGACAACACCTCCGCCAAGGCCGACTCGAACAACTGGACGCCGGAGCAAGGCGGCTGGTTGCGCGCCAAGCTGCGCGTCGATCACGTCTCCACCACCGGCGACGCCGGGAAATACGGCCGCGTCATCATCGGCCAGATCCACGGCCCGGTCAGCGAGCCGGTACGCCTTTATTACGCGAAGAAGCCGACCGAAAAGACCGGCCGCCTCTACCTCGGCATGGAAACCGCCGACGGCACGAACATCTGGTCGCCCGACATCGTCAGCAACAAGAACGGCGCCGGCATCGCGCTCGGCGAAAACTTCACGTACCAGATCAAGCTCAATGGCACCAAACTCACGGTAGCGATCTACCGCGGCGATGGCTCGAAGTCCGTCTACACCGACGCCATCGATCCCGACTACCTCGGTCAGAACCTGTATTTCAAGGCCGGCGTCTACAACCAGAACAACACCGGCGACAGCAGCGACTACGTGCAGGCGACGTTTTTCATTCTCGAGCAGATGCACTGATCGGCGTGCTTTCGAATTGCAAAAAGGTCGGGCGCTGCCCGGCCTTTTTGCGTAGTCGTCGCCTCGATGGCGTGACACCGGAATCGTGCTGCTGCGCGTCGTTTCGGCGATTACGCGCGCGCAGCGTTCAAACTTTGCGGGTAACGCGCTTGCGCAGTCTGTCGCCCGCTTTCGGTTCCTGAATCCGATCATCCGGCGCCTTCAGCTGCAGGTTCGTGCGCAGCCAGTCGGCGAATTCGTTTTCACGCATGCGGCCTTCGGCGAGGGCAAGGATGGTCGTGTAGCGTTCTTCAGGTAGCGCGGTGAGTTCCGCATGATTCAACGCGAGAAAGGTGCGGTAGGCGACGAAGGCCGTGCGCTTGTTGCCATCGACGAACGCGTGGTTCCTGGCGATGCCGAACGCGAGGCTTGCGGCGAGCGCGGCTAGATCGGGTAGCGGATCGCCGTACGCATATAGCTGCTGAGGTCGCGCCAGCGCGGAATCGAGCAGGTGCGCGTCGCGCAGGCCCGCGCTGCCGCCGTGTTCGGCGATCTGCCGGTCGTGCAACAGCAGCACGAGCGGCCTCTTGATCCAGACGATCATGGCATCCACTCAGCTGTCGGCGAGTTTGCGCAGCACGGCGCGATCCTCGCGCATTACGCCTTCGGCGACGGCCATCTGTGCCGCGAGCACGGGGTCGTGCGGCATCAGCTTGATGCCGTCCGGTGTTTCGGCGACGTACAGCGTGTCGCCTTTGCCGACGCGCAGGCGTGCGAGCAATTCCTTGGGCAACAGCACGCCGGCCGAATTGCCGACGGCGATGATTTTGATTTCCATCGCGGACTCCTGAAGTTTTACCAATGTTATAACGTCTTGGATTCCGTGCCAAGCGCTCGCGTGAGAATTCCCTGTCAGGAATTTCCTTTGTGCCTGCGCTTGCCGGTATGGTCATGGTCTTCCGAATAAAGCCGATGCTCTTCATGAAAGCTGCTGCCGCGCGCGCCTGGCCTCTTGTTCTAGTTTTCGCTTTTGCATTCGCCGCGACGTTTCCGGCTGCAGCGAAAGACGGGGAAGTGCCCGCGCTGCCGCTGCTGCCGACGCGCGCACTCGATGTCACTGCACCACCTGCGACGCGTGAGCAGCTTGCGCAGGCCAAACCCGTCGTCGCTCCGCATGCGATGGTCGTCTCGGCGCAGCATCTGGCGACCGAGATCGGCGTGCGGATTCTCAAGCAGGGCGGCAACGCGATCGACGCGGCGGTCGCGGTCGGTTACGCGCTCGCGGTCGTGCATCCGTGCTGCGGCAACATCGGCGGTGGTGGCTTCATGCTGATCCATCTCGCCGATGGCCACGACATTTTTCTCGACTTTCGCGAAACGGCGCCGGGTGCGGCGACGCCGACGATGTTCCAGGACGACAACGGCACCGTCGTCAAGGGTCGCAGCACGCAGACCTGGCTCGGCGTCGGCGTGCCCGGCACGGTGATGGGTCTGGAAGCGGCGCGCACGAAGTACGGCAGCATGAGTCGCCAGCAGCTGATGCAGCCGGCGATCGCGCTGGCGCGCAAGGGCTATGTGCTGCGGCAGGGCGATGTCAACATTCTGCACACGCGCAGCGATGACTTCGCCGCATCGCCGAATGTCGCGGCAATCTTTCTCGACAACGGTCAGCCGTATCGGGTCGGCGAAACGCTGAAGCAGCCGCAACTCGCACGCACGCTTTCCCTGATCGAAAAATCCGGCCCGGATGCGTTCTATCGTGGGCCGATCGCGCAGGCGCTGGTGATGGCGAGCATCGCCAACGGCGGCATCCTGACGATGCAGGATCTTGCCAACTATCAGGTGCGTTGGCACGAGCCGGTCAAATGCGGCTACCGCGGTTACACGATCGTGTCGGCGCCGCCGCCGAGTTCGGGCGGTGCGACGATCTGCCAGATACTCAACATCGCGGCGCCGTATCCGCTCGATCAATGGGGCTATGGCGATGAGCGCAGTGTGCATGTGCTGGCCGAGGCCGAACGTCGCGCGTTCGCCGATCGCAACACTTATCTCGGTGATCCGGCGTTCGTGAGCAACCCGCTCGAGTCTTTGCTGTCGGCCGCACATGCCGAGCGCCAGCGCAGCACGATCAAGCTCGACAAGGCCACGCCATCGAGCGAGATCCACGGCAATCTGCCGGCCGACGAGGGCCAGCACACCACGCACTATTCGATCGTCGATGCCAAGGGCAATGCGGTCAGCGTCACGTACACGATCAACTATCTGTTCGGTGTCGCGAAGATGGCCGGCGACACCGGCTTTTTCCTCAACAACGAGATGGACGATTTCACGTCCAAGCCCGGCGTGCCGAACGGTTTCGGGCTCGTGCAGGGCAAGGTCAATCAGGTCGAGCCGGGCAAGCGACCGCTGAGTTCGATGTCACCGACGATCGTGCTCGATCACGACAAGGTGTACATGGTGACTGGCAGTCCCGGCGGTTCGACCATCATCTCGACGGTGATGCAGAGCATCGTCAACGTCGTCGCGTTCGGCATGAACATGCAGCAGGCGGTCGATGCGCCGCGCATGCACATGCAATGGCTGCCGGATCTGATCGCGGTCGAGCCCGGATTGCTGACACCCGACGCGCAGGCCAAGCTCGAAGCGATGGGGCACAAGATCCGCGAGATGAAATCCTGGGGCGCGGACGAGGCGATCCTGGTTGATTCCGACGGCGCGCTGCATGGCGCGAATGATCGGCGGCGTCCGGCAGGTTTGGCGGCCGGTTACTGAGCGGGCAAGGGACGCCGTCGCGCCGCGATCCGCGTGCGGCGGCCGCGCCAGAGCCCTTCCCCGGCATAGAGCACGATCGCCAGCCAGATCAGGCCGAAGCCGATCAGCTGCACTTGCGAGAACCCCTCGCGATAGAGGAACACGCCGGTCAGCAGTTGCAGCATCGGCCCGACGTACTGCATGACGCCGATCGTCGACAGCGCGACGCGCCGCACGCCGTACGCAAACATCACCAGCGGGATCGCCGTGAATGCGCCGCTGGCGATCAGCAGCAGATCGAGCAAACCGTCATGCGCGAGGAAATTCATCGTGCCGGTATGCGCGATCCATAGCAGATAGCCCAGCATCACCGGCGCGATCAGCAGGGTCTCGACGCCGAGTCCGACGACGGATTCGACGATCACCATCTTGCGGATCAGGCCATAGCTGCCGAACGTCAGCGCGAGCGCCAGTGCGATCCACGGCGGCCGGCCGGCCTGCAGTGTCAGCCACAGCACGCCGAGCGCGGCAATCGCGATCGACGTCCACTGCAGGCGATTGAGACGTTCGCGCAGGATGAACACACCGAACAGCACGCTGACCAGTGGATTGATGAAATAGCCGAGACTGGTTTCAACGATGTGATTGGCGGTCACCGCCCACACGTACAGCAGCCAGTTGGCACTGATCAGTACCGCCGACGCCGACAGCCACAGCAGCATCTTGCGATCGCGCAAGACGGTGACGACCTTGCCGAGATCGCGACGCAGCGCCAAGTAGCCGAACACGAACAGGCAGGCCCAGACCACGCGATGCGCCATGATTTCCAGCGGGCCGGTGTCTTCCAGCTGCTTCAGGTACAGCGGCAGCAGTCCCCAGGTCAGGAACGCGGAAAAGGCGGCGGCGAAACCGCGGCGATCGATGCTCGGCGCCGCGGCGCGTTCGGTGGTCATGGGATTCGGCGGTTGAGAGGCGACGCTTTGTACAGCAGCTGCGGCTGGCGGTCGAGTACTCAGTTTCGTGAGCCGGTCAGCCCATCGTCACGATCGACGTCCGGATCGTCCGCGCCGAACGTGGCATCGACCGGCCGTGCGCTGTCGCCACGCCGGATCAGCTTGTTGCGCCAGGCCCATTGCTGCGCCTCGTCGGCCGGTGCCAGATATTTCACCTGAGCGCCGGCACTGACCGCGACCGGCGCGCCGTTGCGGAACAGAATGCGATTGCCCGGCAGTGCCGGCACGCGTTCTCCCGGCACGATCACGCCGGTCAGATTCAGCGGGTCGCTGCCGCAGACCACGACCAGATCGTCGGCCTTTTCTTCGCGGAAGCGGCGCAGGCTCGCCGCCGCTTCCGGCAATGCGAACTGTTCGCCGGAAAAGCCGCTGACGAAGCGGCCGCCGCGGATCTCGCCGCGCGCTTCGAGTCGGCGCAACACGTAAAACAGTTCGCGCCATGGCGGCAGCTGCGACTCGCGCTCGACGAGCTTGCGAAATACCACGCCATAGCGCTTCAGTAGTGCGCGCGCGATGTGCTCGGTGTCGTCGCTCGTCTTCGCATCGTCATCGGCCGCACGTTTGCGCATACGCACCAATGTCCAGCGGCCGGCGCTTTCGAGATTCTGGAACGCCGCACGCACGCCGCCGCGCCGCAGGCGGCGGGCCTTGATCTCGGCGGGCGCGACCAGTGCCCGCAATCCGGCGAAACCATCCGCCGTGACCAGCCCATGGCTGACCAGTTCACCGAGCGCGGCTTCGACCTCGCTGCGCATCCGATTCGTGTCGGCGACCAGATCGACAAAAAAAGAAGCGCCGTTTTCGCGCAGCGCCACCAGCACATCGTTTGCGGGGCCGGAGAGCTCCGGTTCGATATCCGGCGCCGACTGCCAGCATCCCGCGAACTCGCGCGGCAGCAAGACGATCGGTGTCGCGCGCACGGGCGCGTTCTTGCGCGCGCTGTCGGTGCCGCCCGGTGGACGTTGCCAGATCACGCGCCCGCTCGCGCACAGCTGATCGAGCCAGTGCGCCTCGTACCAGTGCGTGCGTACCGGCAGGATCTCGCTTTCCCAGGCGCTGGCGGCGACGGGAAAACCTTCGAGCTGTGCGAGTACCAGTTCGAGCGCCGCCGGCCCTTCGCGTTTGTCGCTGCCGACCAATCCCTGCCAGTCGAACAGGAAGCGCATGAACGCCGCCGCCGGCACCGGCTGGAATTCGGCGCGCTTGCGGTCACGCGTGTAGCGATGGATGCGTGCAAGCCGGCGGCGCTCGCACCACTCGGTGTCGCGCGCGGCGATCGCCTCCGGCGTGAACGTGCCGCGCATGACATAGCCCTGCTGTTCGAGCGCGAGCAGCGCGACCGCGATCGCATCGGCCGACAGGCCGAGCGGCGCGCCGAGCACGGTGGCGGTGACGGGGCCATGCAATTCAAGGCGGCTGCGCATCAGTTCGCGCAGTGCGGTGTCAGCATCGATCGGTGCGCCGAGTTCCGGTGCGTCGCCGTCAACGTGCGCATCGGCGAGAACGACGCGCATTTCGCGCAGACGCTCAGCTGCGACCCACAGACCGTCGCCGCTCCTGCAGGGAATGCATAGGCGAACGACGCGGCGTGCCTGTTTGAGATTGGCCAGCATCGTCGGCCACGCTCTTGCTTCGTCGTCGGTGAGGAAGCCATGTACGACCAGCGCATCATGCAGCTCGTCCTCGTTCATCGGCTCGGGCCGCATCTCTTCGCGCACGCGCGCAATCGCAGCACTGTCGAGCTCACCGAGATCGCGCGCGCTTGCGGCTTCGGCGAAACCGCCGGTTCGCACCGTCAGCGTGCGGCGCTCCTCGGCCGGCGCGTCGTCAAGGAACGCGTACGGCTTGGCGGTCAGGATCGAGTCGGACAGTGGCGATGGCGCGGTCAGGTCGCGGCAGACGATTTCGACCGCGCCGGATTCGATGCGCCTGAGCAGCGCGATGAAGCCGTCGATATCCATGACTTCATGCAGGCAATCCTCAAGCGCCTGATGGACGAGCGGATGATCCGGCACTTCACGATCGCCGGGCAGATTGTCCTGGCAGGCGACCGCGTCCGGGAACGCGTGCGTCAGCAGGTCTTCGGCGTCCGAGCGCTGCCACTGCGGCGGTACGCGCTTGCCGTTGCGATTGCGCGCAACGGCGAGTGCAGTCGATGCGACCCAGCGCCAGCGCGTGCCGAACATCGGTGCCTGCAGGACTGCCTGCGTCAGCACCTCGCGCGCACTGTTCGAATGCAGGTAGTGCGCGACTTCTTCGAGCGGAAAACTGTGCGTCGGACCGAGCGAGAGGACCAGCGAGTCGTCGAGCGCGGCGGCTTGCAGCTCGAAGTTGAACTGCCGGCAGAAGCGCTTGCGCAGCGCCAGGCCCCAGGCGCGCATCACGCGCGAGCCGAGCGGCGCGTGTATCACCAGATGCGTGTCGCCGACTTCATCGAAGAAGCGCTCGAAGACGATCTTGTCGCGCGTCGGCAACAGGCCGAGCGCGGTCTTTGCGCTGCCGTAATAGTTCGCGAGTTGTGCGGCGCCGACGCCGTCGAGCGCGTATTCGGATTTCAGCCATTCGATGCCGGCCTCGATGTCATCGCCAAACACGGCGTCGGCGCGCGTGCGCAGCTTGCTGACGGCGGTCGACAGTTCATCGGAGCGGCCCAGACCTTCGCCAAGCCAGAACGGCATCGTCGGCGGTTGTCCTTTCGCGTCTTCGACCAGCACACGGCCGGTCTCGATCTTGATGATGCGATACGAGGTGTTGCCGAGCTGGACGATATCGCCGGGCAGACTCTCGAACGCGAAGTCCTCGTTGAGCGTGCCGACCTTCACACCTTCCGGTACCAGTTCGACTTCCGAATCGAACTGATCGGGAATCGTGCCGGCGTTGGTGACCGTCGTCAGCTTGGCGCCGCGGCGACCGCGCAGACGGCGATTGACGGCGTCGTAGTGCAGCAGCGCACCGCGCCGCCCGCGTCGCGTCACGTAACCGTCGGCGAGCATCTGCACGACTTCCTCGAAACGCTGCAGCGTCAGGTCCGCGTACGGCAGTGCGCGCGCAAAACGTGCGTGCAGTTCATCGACGCTCCAGTCCGCGCAGGCGGCCTCGGCGACGATCTGTTGCGCGAGCACATCCATCGGCGCATCCGGCACGATCACGCGATCGAGCTCGCCACGTCGCACGCCCTCCATCAGCGCGGCGCATTCGGCGAGATCGTCGAGCGACAGTGGAAACAGCCGGCCTTTCGGCGTCGCGCGCACGGCGTGGCCGGCGCGACCGACGCGTTGCAAAAATGCATTGATCGAACGTGGCGAGCCGAGCTGGCAAACCAGATCGATGTCGCCGATGTCGATGCCGAGTTCCAGTGACGCGGTCGCGACCAGCGCGCGCAGCTTGCCGGCCTTCAGGCGCTGCTCGGCGTCGAGACGATGTTCCTTGGCGAGGCTGCCGTGATGCGCGGTAACGAAGTCCTCGCCGATGCGCTCGGCGAGATGGCGTGCGACGCGCTCGGCCTGCCGACGCTGATTGACGAAGATCAGCGTCGTGCGATGTTCGCCGACCAGTTTGGCAAGGCGATCGTAAGTCTCGCCCCAGACTTCGGTCGACATGACGGCAGATAAAGGCGAGCGCGGCAGTTCCAGCGCGAGATCGCGATCACGGGTGTGGCCCGCATCGACAATGACACAG
>DATCXY010000018.1:0-6110 GCA_036570585.1 Solimonas sp.
CTGATGATCGACCCGGTCTGCGGCATGCAGGTCGATCCGGCCGCCGGCAAACCCGTCCACGAACATGCGGGCACGATCTATCACTTCTGCTGCGAAGGCTGTCGCCGCAAGTTCGCGGAAAATCCGCAGCACTATCTCGACGCACAGGCGTCACCTGCGCCGGATGTCGGCGATGCGCCGCCCGGAACGTTCTGGATCTGTCCGATGGATCCGGAAGTGCGCCAGGATCATCCCGGCGCGTGCCCGAAATGCGGCATGGCACTGGAGCCGGAATCGCCGCAACTGGGCATGGAGGACGACAGCGAACTGCGCGACATGCGTCGCCGCTTCGCGGCCGGCCTGGCGCTGAGCGTGCCGCTGCTGTGGCTGGCGATGGGCGAGATGCTGCCCGGTGCGTTGAACCCGCTGTACTGGCTCGCGCCACGTGTCGATGCCGCGCTGCAACTATTGCTGGCCGCACCCGTGGTGCTGTGGGCCGGCGCGCCGTTCTGGCAGCGTGCGTGGGCGTCGCTCCGCAATCGCAGCCTCAACATGTTCACGCTGATCGGGCTCGGCGTCGCCAGTGCATTTGGCTTCAGTCTGGTCGCGCTGCTGTTTCCGGCTTCGCTGCCGGGTGGTCACGCGCACGGCATGCCGGCGGTCTATTTCGAGGCGGCGGCGGTGATCACGACGCTCGCACTGCTCGGCCAGGTACTCGAACTGCGCGCGCGCGCGCAGACCTCCGGCGCGATCCGCGCGCTGCTCGCGCTGACGCCGCCGCAGGCGCATCGGCTCGATGCCGGCGATCAGGAACACGATGTCGCGCTCGAAGACGTGCGCGTTGGCGATCGCCTGCGCGTGCGGCCCGGCGAGAAGATGCCGGTCGACGGCGTCGTGCTCGACGGCAGCTCGCACGTCGATGAAGCGCTGCTCAGCGGCGAATCGCTGCCGTTGCGCAAGCAGGCCGGTGATCGCGTGATCGGTGGCAGCGTCAATGGCAGTGGCGCCTTGCTGATCGAAGCGCGGCACGTCGGCAGCGACACGCTGCTCGGCCAGATCGTCCGTCAGGTCGCGCAGGCACAGCGCTCGCGCGCACCGGTGCAGCGACTCGCCGATCGCGTCGCGGCGGTGTTCGTGCCGGCGGTGATCGCGATCGCGGTGCTCGCGGCATTGCTGTGGGCACTGTTCGGACCGGCGCCGGTTGCCGCCCACGCGCTGGTTGCGGCGGTGTCGGTGCTGATCGTCGCGTGCCCGTGCGCGCTCGGCCTCGCGACACCGATGTCGATCATGGTCGGCATCGGGCGCGGCGCGCAGCTCGGCATCCTGATCCGCGATGCCGAGGCGCTGGAATCGATGCGGCAGATCGACACCGTGGTGGTCGACAAGACCGGTACGCTGACGCAGGGCAAGCCCACGGTGCAGGCGCTGTCGCCGACCGCCGGCTTCGATGCCGCCGAACTGCTGCGGCTCGCCGCATCGGTCGAGACGGCGAGCGAACATCCGCTGGCACGCGCGATCGTCGCGGCGGCGCGTCTGCGCAACCTCAAGCTCGACGCCGCACGCGATTTCGGCTCCGATCCGGGCCTCGGCGCCTGGGCGACGGTCGCCGGACGGCAGGTCGTGATCGGCAACGCGGCGCTGCTGGAGGCGCGCGGCATCGCGCCGGGAACGCTCGACGCGGCAGCCGCGCATGCACGCGAACAAGGCCAGACCGCAGTGCTGGTCGCGGTCGATGGCAAGCCCGTTGGCGCGATCGCGATCGCCGATGCCGTCAAGACGGGCACGCTCGACGCGCTGCACGCACTGCACAGCGCCGGTCTGCGCGTGCTGATGGTCAGCGGCGATCACCGCCGCACCGCCGAGGCGCTCGGCCGCGAACTCGGCATTGATGAAGTTCACGCCGAAGTCTCGCCGGCCGGCAAGGCCGACATCGTCGAGCAATTGCGCAAGGCGGGCCGGCATGTGGCGATGGCCGGCGACGGCATCAACGACGCACCGGCACTGGCCGCGGCGAATGTCGGCATCGCGATGGGCACCGGCACCGATGTGGCGATGCAGTCGGCCGGCGTGACGCTGCTGTCCGGTGATCTGCGCGGCGTCGCGACCGCACTGCAGCTGTCGCGCGCGACGATGCGCAACGTGCGCCAGAACCTGTTCTTCGCGTTCGCCTACAACGCGCTCGGCGTGCCGGTCGCAGCCGGCCTGCTGTACCCGTTCACCGGCTGGTTGCTGTCGCCGATGCTGGCCAGCGCGGCGATGAGCCTGTCGTCGGTCTCGGTCATCGCCAACGCACTACGGCTGCGATCGACGCGCTTGAAATAGAAGTGTTTCCCATTTAATACAGTTATTTGAATTGACATTCTGAAGTCATCTCTGCAAATCGACATGGCGCACTGACCGTGCGCGGCGACGCCGACCGCTTGATGATTCCATTTCATATAGTTACATTTATAACTGTAACAGTCATGGAGGAAACCATGTCGGCCGTCGAAACTGCTGCTGCCATCCCCGCGGTCATCGTGCCCATCCGCCGCGACCTGCATTTCAAGCTGCCGTCCGAGCGCGTCGGCGACTGGCACAACGAAGGCCCGCACGTCAGCCATTTCTTCAATGCACTGTCGCTGTTCTTTCCGGACGGTGAGCGCTTCTTCATTCACGCCGTTCGCCACTATCGCGCGCAGATCGTCGAGCCGCAGCTGCAGCAGGCGGTGACGGCGTTCATCGGCCAGGAAGCGATGCACGGCCGCGAACACACCGAATGCAACGAGATGCTCGATCGGGCCGGCCTGCCCGGCGCGGCGCTGCAGCGCTTCGTGTTCCGGCTCACCGAGTTCATGAAGCGGACCATGCCGAAGTCGTCGCAACTGTCGATCACCATCGCGCTCGAACATCTGACCGCGATCATGGCCAACAGCCTGCTGCGAGACTCGCGCGTGGTCGCAGAAGCCGAACCGCATTTCGCGCGGCTGTGGCGCTGGCACGCGCTCGAGGAAACCGAGCACAAGGCGGTCGCCTATGATGTCTGGTGCAGCGTGATGGGCAACAATCCACTGCGCTATCTGCAGCGTGTACTGGGCCTGATCACCGCCAGCTTCATCTTCTGGCCGCTGGTTGCGATCTTCATGTGGCGGCTGACACGCGCCGATGCGAATGCCCGCGCCGAACGTGGCGGCTTGCGCCGCACGCTGCGCTTCCTGTTCATCTCACCGGGTGCCTTGCGCCACGCGATCGGCGAATGGTTCGATTACTTCAAGCCGGGCTTCCATCCGTGGCAACACGACAACCGCCAGTATCTCGGCGGCATCGAACCGCTGCTGCGCGATCTCGAACGATCGGGCCTGCCGCGCGTGGCGTGAGCACGCGTACCGCGGACGCGGACGCGGAGTCCTTTATGATCCGCGCCATGGCCTCCAACGCAAACGAGCCGGCGGACAAGACGGCGCCGGCCAATGACGACGCGCTGAACGCCGCGCGCGACGAATACACGATCGACGAACTCGCGCGCGTGGCCGGCACCACCGTCCGCAATGTCCGCGCCTACCAGGATCGCGGCCTGCTGAGTCCACCGGAGCGACG
The DNA here is from genome assembly GCA_036570585.1 of Solimonas sp. Lineage (GTDB taxonomy): Bacteria > Pseudomonadota > Gammaproteobacteria > Nevskiales > Nevskiaceae > Solimonas. The sequence goes on from DATCXY010000018.1 coordinate 3,556, forward strand.
CGGCCGCGTCGGCATCTATACCGGCGAGCATCTGCGCCGCCTGCAACTCGTCAATCAGCTACTCGGTCGCGGCTACACGATCGCCAACATCCAGGAACTGTTCGACGGTCTGGAGAAAGGCCAGCAGCTGCACGACATCATCGGCCTCGAACGCGCGATCAGCAGTCCGTGGTCGAGCGAATCACCGCGCCTGTTCTCGATGCCTGAGCTGCTGAAGATGTACGGCATCAGCGCGTTCGCGCCGTCGACGCTGAATCGCGTGTTCAAGCTCGGCCTGCTGGTCCCGGAGGGCCTGCGCTTCCGTGCGCCGAATCCGAAGATTCTGATCGCTGGCGCCGAATTGACCAAGGCCGGCATGCCGCTCGACGACATGCTGATGCTGGTCGAGCACCTGCGCGTCAATGTCGAACGCGTCGCCGACGAGATCGTGCAGATGGTCGTGCGCCTGCTCGACCGTTACGAAGGCCGGCTGCCACCGGCCGAAGACGTGCCGAAACTGGCCGAGCTGATCTGGCGGCTGCGTCCGCTGGCAAACATGGCGGTCGACGCGGAGGTCTCGCGCGCGCTGGAGAAATCGGCGAACAAGTTCCTCGGCGACCGCGTTGCCGAGATTCTTGAGCACATGCGGCCGGACACGAAATCCGACATGTAGGAGCGCGCCTTGCGCGCGACAAAGCTTGCATTCAAAAGCCGCCCGGCCTTGTCGCGCGCAAGGCGCGCTCCTATAAAAATGCGTTCAGAGATACCGCCAGCGCTGGCCATCCTTCGAATCCTCGACCAGCACGCCGCGCGCCTTGAGTTCGTCGCGGATGCGATCCGACTCCGCCCACTGCTTGTTCAGGCGCGCATCCGCACGTTCGGCGAGCTGCGCTTCGATTTCATCCGTCGCCGGCACGTCATCGGCAACCGGCACCAGCGCAAACCACGCGGCCGGCTCTTGCTGCAGCAGGCCGAGCAGCTCACCGGCATCGAGCATCTGCGCCTTGATGCGCGCCTTGTCGTTGGCGTCGTGCGCCTTGTTCGCGGCGCGCGCGAGCTCGAACAGCTCGGCGAGCGCCATCGGCGTGTTGATGTCGTCTTCGAGCGCGGCGATGAATGCGTCCGGTGCGGTGACGCCCGGTGCCGGTTCGACATCGGCGAGTTCTCGCAGCGCGCCGTAGAGCCGGTCGAGCTTCTTGCGTGATTCGGCGACAACCTCATCGTTCCAGTCGACCGGCTGACGATAGTGGCCGGTCATCAGCACGAGCCGAATCACCTCGCCCGGAATCGTCTTCAGCAGTTCATGCACCAGCAGCACATTGCCGACCGACTTCGACATCTTCTGGCTGTCGATGTTGAGAAAGCCGTTGTGCAGCCAGTAGCGCGCGAAAATCTTGCCGCCATGCGCGCAGGTCGACTGCGCGATCTCGTTCTCGTGGTGCGGAAAGATCAGGTCGTGACCGCCGCCGTGAATATCGATGGTCTCGCCAAGCAGCGCTTCGGCCATCGCCGAGCACTCGATATGCCAGCCGGGGCGACCACGACCCCAGGGTGAATCCCAGCCGGGCTGATCATCGGCCGATGGCTTCCACAACACGAAGTCACCCGCATGCTTCTTGTACGGCGCGATCTCGACGCGCGCGCCGGCCATCAGCGCCTGCTCGTCGCGACCGGAGAGCTTGCCGTAGTCGGCGTAGCTGAGCGTGTGGAACAGCACGTGGCCTTCAGCGACATACGCGTGGCCGCTGGCGACCAGCTGCCCGATCATCGTGATGATCTGCGGCAAATGCTCGGTGACACGCGGGGTATGATCCGGATCGCGGGCGCCGAGCGCCGCCATGTCGTCGTGGTAGATCGCCGCGTAGCGATCGCTGATGACGCGGATGTCGACGCCTTCCTTCTTGGCGGCAGCGTTGATCTTGTCGTCGATGTCGGTGATGTTGCGAACGTAGACGACGTTCGCATAGCGGCGACGCAGCACGCGCGACAGCACATCGAAGACAATGACCGGCCGGGCGTTGCCGATATGCGCGTAGCTGTAGACCGTCGGCCCGCAGACGTACATCGTCACCTGCTCGGGATCAAGCGGGACGAATTCTTCCTTGTGGCCGGTAAGCGTGTTGTGAAGTTGCATGGGTCTGGCTGGCAAAAAACCCGCGCAGGATACTCCGAGAGCCCGCCGATGGGCAGGCGCGACCACGCTTCGGTCAGTGCATCGTTGCTGCGAGAATCAGACCGCAGAGCAAACCGCCGCCGAAGCTCCACATCGCCCATACATAGCGCCGCTTGAAACGCTCGCGGCCTGCTTCGGAATCAAAGTAACGCAAAGACATGTCAGACCTTCCGTGAGAGTGCCATTCCGCTCGCAAGAAGTGTGCAACGTTAGTATGAAGGCGGCATCACCCGAAGCTTGGGCTCCGGCGCGCAGCAATGATCCGCATTTTTTACGTGATCGTTGCTGCGTTTTAATGAATACGCGCTTACTCGGACCGAGGCGCGCGCCTTTATCTGCTGAAGTTTGATCTTCCGCTGTTCGGCACCCAGCGCCGCAAGCCGGCTCGCGGCGTCAAAAAAAC
>DATCXY010000019.1:0-2954 GCA_036570585.1 Solimonas sp.
ATCTTCAGCACGCCAGCGGGCAGGAAAAATGCCAGCAGCAGAATCTGCACGAGCAACAACGCGAGCTTCATCCGCATCTCCACAAAACGTCACCGGCGCCATGATACAGTCAAGGATCTTGACATCTGCAGCTTCGCCGAAAACACTGGCCGAATACACGTTCGGCGCCGTTTGCGCGCAGGAATAACAGGATGGCGACATTGACGACAGCGGCGAAATCGGCAAGCGAGATTCCCGGCGACCTCGGCCTGCCGCTGATCGGACACAGCTTTGAATTGCTGTTGCACATGGATCGCTTCGTTCATGGCCGTTACGCACGCTACGGCGAAGTGTCGAAAGGCAATGCGTTCGGCATGACCGTCATCTCCTTGCTCGGTCCGGATGCCAATCAGTTCGTGTTCCAGAATCGCGGCGACCTGTTTCAGAATTCGGCGTGGGAAGCCTTGATCGCCAAGTTCTTCCGTCGCGGCCTGATGCTGCTCGACTTCGACGAGCATCGCGTTCATCGCCGCATCATGCAGGGCGCGTTCAGCCGCGAGGCGCTGATCGGCTATCTGCAGGTACTGACACCGGGCATCACCGCCGGCCTCGATCAGTGGCAGCCGCGCGATGGCTTTCTGATCTTCGATCATCTGAAGAAGCTGACGCTGGATCTGGCCAGCGAAGTATTCATGGGCCGCAAGCCGGGCTCCGAGGCGGATGCGCTGAACAAGGCATTCCTCGCCACCGTTCGCGCCGCCACCGGCGTGATCCGCTTCGGCCTGCCGTTCACGCGCTGGCGCGCGGGATTGAAGGGCCGTCGCGTGCTTGAGGATTTTTTCCGCCGCGAACTGCCGGCCAAGCGCGCATCGCAGGGCGACGATCTGTTCACGCGCCTGTGCCACGCACGCACCGAAGACGGCGAACAGTTCTCCGACGACGATATCGTCAATCACATGATCTTCGTGCTGATGGCCGCGCACGACACCAGCACCATCACGCTCAGCAACATGGTTTACCAGCTCGCCAAGCATCCGCAGTGGCAACAGCGCCTGCGTGACGAGAGCCTTGCACTGAATACGCCGACGCCGGACTTCGAACAGCTCGCGTCGCTGACGGCCATGGGCATGGTGATGAAGGAGGCGCTGCGTCTGTGTGCGCCGGTGCCGGGGCTGCCGCGCCGCGCCGCGCGCGACTTCGACTACAAGGGTTTCCGCATTGCGGCCGGCAGCTTCATCAGCATCAGTCCGTGGTTCACGCATACCTCGGAACATTTCTGGCGCGAACCGCGACGTTTCGATCCGGAACGCTTCAGCAGCGACCGCGCCGAAGACCGCGAACACCCTTTCAAGTGGGTGCCGTTCGGCGGCGGCGCACATAAATGCATCGGCCTGTTTTTCGGAGAGATGGAAGTCAAGGCAATCCTGCACCAGATGCTGTTGCGCTATCGCTGGAGCGTGCCGGATGACTATGAACTGCAGCAGGATTTCACCAGCCTGCCGATTCCCAAGGATCGTCTGCCGGTGCGGCTCGAAGCGCTGTGACGGCCGCTGGCGCGACGCGGAAACTCAGTCGCGCACGGCGCCAAGCATGTTGGCGCCGAACAGGTTCGACCACTGCTCGTCATTGAGCCGCGGCTTGCCGGCCAGTGAGGCGTCGCTCATCTTCAGCTCGGCACCACGACGCACGGCATCGCGCGCGTCGATCGCCTTGTACCAACGCCTGATCGAAGGAAATTCAGCGATATCGAGTTCGATCGCGCGCGCGGCACGCACCCACGGCCAGCACGCGATGTCGGCAATCGAATAGTCCTCGGCGAGATATTCGGTCTGCGCCAGACGATGCTCGAGCACATGCAGCAGCCGTACCGCTTCGTTGCGATAGCGCTGCAGCGGATAGTCGATCGGCGTCGGGCAATAGCGCACGAAGTGATGAGCCTGCCCGTGCATCGGCCCCAATCCCGACATCTGCCACATCAGCCATTGCAGCGCGATGCTGCGGCGCCGCGCATCGGACGGCAACAGACGACCGTACTTCTCCGCGAGATAGATCAGGATCGCACCCGATTCGAAAACCGGCAGCGGTGCGCCGCCGTCATCGGGCTCGGTATCGACGATCACCGGCAGCCGGCAGTTCGGATTGATGGCGCGGAACGCCGCCGCCAGGTGCTCGCCCTTGAGCATGTCGTAGACGCGGCTCCGATACGGAACACCCAGTTCCTCCAGCATGATGCTGGCCTTGTGGCCGTTCGGTGTACGGACGAAATGCAGATCGATCATGCCGCAACGCTCCGTCGACAGCTGATGCGCATCAAATCGTTCCACGCTGCCGCAGTTCGCCGTAGCGCTGCTCGCTGAGACCGAGCAATTCGCGATAGATCTGCTCGTTGTCTTCGCCTAGCTGCGGGCTGGCCTTGCGGATGCCGCCCGGTGTCTGCGACAGCTTCGGCGCGACGTTCTGCATGCGCAGCTCGCCGAAGTCGGGATGCGGCACCGAAACGATCGCCTTGCGTGCCACGAAGTGCGGATCGTCGAGCATCTCCGGCACGCGATAGATCAGACCGGCCGGCACGCCAGCAGCGTGCAGGCACGCCAGCAGCTCCCTGGTCGGCAGCTCGCGCGACCAATCCGCGATCAAGGCATCGAGCTCGGCCTGCCGCTCGCCGCGCGCGACGTGCGTCGCGTAGCGCGCGTCCTTCGCCAGCGCCGGCTGGCCCATCGCCTCGCACAAGCGCGCGAACACCGTGTCCTGATTGCCGGCGATCAGCACCATGCCATCGGCGCTCGGATAGATGTTCGACGGCGCGAGCTTGGGCAGGATCGCACCGGTGCGTTCGCGAATGTGGCCGGTCTTGTCGTAGTCCGGAATCAGCGATTCCATCATGTTGAGCACGGCCTCGTAGAGCGCCGAGTCGACCATCTGGCCACGACCGGTCGCATCGCGCACACGCAGCGCCGCGAGCGCGCCGAGACAGC
>DATCXY010000020.1:0-10769 GCA_036570585.1 Solimonas sp.
CCGTCCGTCCGCCGCCATGCCCGTCGTCGAATCCGTGAGACCGATTATCTGGGAGCGCACCCATCTGCGCCTGCTCGATCAGCGCCTGCTGCCAGCCGAAGTCCGCTATCTCGATTGTCGCGGTGCCAATGATGTCGCGGATGCGATTCACGGCATGGCGGTGCGCGGCGCGCCCGCGATCGGCATTGCCGCCGCCTATGGGCTGGTGCTGGCGCTGCGCGCGGACGTCGACGCCATGCCGCAGGCGTACGAGACGCTGATCGCGTCACGGCCAACCGCGATCAATCTGCGTTGGGCGCTGGAACGCATGCGCCAGTGCTGGGACGCGGCGCATGACATCAATGTGCTCGAAGCTGAAGCGATCCGGATTCATGACGAGGATCTTGAGCAGAATTTGAAGATGGGCGCGTTGGGCGCCGCATTGATCGGCCCTGGTGCGCGCGTGCTCACGCATTGCAATACCGGTGCGCTCGCGACGGGTGGCCACGGCACGGCACTCGGCGTCATTCGCAGTGCGCATGCGCTGGGCTATATCCGACAGGTCTACAACACCGAGACGCGGCCGTGGCTGCAGGGTGCGCGGCTGACGGCCTGGGAGCTGCAGCAGGAAGGCATCCCTGCACGGCTGGTCGTCGATGGCGCGGTCGCGCATCTGATGAGCCGCGAGAAGATCGATTGGGTGATCGTCGGTGCCGACCGGATCGCCGCTAACGGGGATACCGCCAACAAGATCGGTACCTATGCGCTGGCGGTCGCCGCCAGACGCCACGGCGTGAAGTTCATGGTCGTGGCGCCGAGCGGCACCTTCGATCTCCACTGTCCGGATGGTGCGCATATTCCGATCGAAGAACGCCTCGCCAGCGAACTCACGGAATTCCGTGGCGTGGCGATCGCGCCAGTGGGTTTCGATGCGTTCAACCCGGTATTCGACGTCACGCCGGCCGAGTTGATCGACGCCATCGTCTGTGAGCGCGGCGTGATCGAAAATCCGAGCCGCGAACGGGTGCTTTCCGTCCTCAAGTAAGGTACTGAAGTCAAGTCCGCTGGCTGGCCGGAAAAGCAGTGCCAAGCCTGTGTTCGTGTTAGAATTTCGCGTCAAAACAAGAGCTGCAGTGAGAGCCTTCGGCGGCCGCTTTTTCCGCCATCCGAATCTGCATTGACTATCCATTGATACGGCCCCGCGCGAGCGGGGCAGATGCCCGAATTGTGACCGAGCTCCATGACTGATTTCGCCAAGGAAATTCTCAACGTCAATCTCGAAGACGAGATGAAGCGCTCGTATCTCGACTACGCGATGAGCGTCATCGTCGGCCGCGCGCTGCCGGATGCACGTGACGGCCTCAAGCCGGTGCACCGCCGCGTGCTGTTCGCGATGAAGGAGCTCGGCAACGATTTCAACAAGCCGTACAAGAAATCGGCGCGCATCGTCGGCGACGTGATCGGTAAATACCATCCGCACGGCGACGCCTCGGTCTACGACACCATGGTACGCATGGCGCAGGACTTCTCGATGCGCTACATGCTCGTCGACGGTCAGGGCAACTTCGGTTCGGTCGACGGCGATTTCCCGGCGGCCATGCGTTACACCGAAGTGCGCATGAAGAAGCTCACGCATGAGCTGCTCGCCGATCTCGACAAGGACACGATCGATTTCCAGCCGAATTACGACGGTTCGGAAAGCGAGCCCTCGGTGCTGCCAACCAAGGTGCCGCAGCTGCTGATCAATGGCGCGTCCGGCATCGCCGTCGGCATGGCGACCAACATCCCGCCGCACAATCTCAACGAAGTCGTCGATGGCTGCATTGCGCTGATCGACAATCCGGCAATCGAGATCAGTGAGCTGATGACGCATATTCCGGCGCCGGATTTTCCGACCGCCGGCCTGCTGCTCGACGCTGCGGGTCTGGTCGATGCCTACAACACCGGCCGGGGTCGTATCGTGGTGCGCGGACGCACCCACTTCGAAGACATCGGTCACGACAAGCAGGCGATCATCGTCACCGAGTTGCCATATCAGGTGAACAAGGCGCGTCTGCTCGAGAAGATTGCGGACCTGGTCAAGGAAAAGAAGATCGAGGGCATCACTGAGTTGCGCGACGAGTCGGACAAGTCCGGCATGCGCATGGTGATCGAGCTGCGCCGCAACGAGAACGCGGATGTCGTGCTCAACAACCTGTTCCGCTACACGCAGCTGCAGGACAGCTTCAATTTCAACATGGTCGCGCTCGACAACGGTCAGCCGCGCCTGCTCAATCTCAAGCAGTTGCTCGAGATCTTCGTTCGCCATCGTCGTGAAGTCGTCACGCGCCGCACGCGTTATCTGCTGCGCAAGGCCCGCGAACGTGCGCATGTGCTGGAAGGCCTGTCGGTCGCGCTCGCCAATATCGAGGAAATCATCGCACTGATCCGTCGCTCGCCGTCATCGGCCGAGGCCAAGGCGGGGCTGATGTCGCGGACCTGGGATCCAGGCCCGGTCACCGCGATGCTGGAACGCGCTGGCGGCGACGTGTCGCGTCCGTCCGAGCTGGCCACGGAGCTCGGCATCGTCGATGGTGTCTACCGGCTTTCCGATGCGCAGGCGCAGGCCATCCTCGATTTGCGTCTGCACCGCCTGACCGGGCTGGAGCAGGACAAGATTCATGCGGAATTTCAGGAACTGATCGAGTCCATTCTCGATTACCTCGACATCCTCGGTTCGGAAGTGCGGCTGCTGACGGTGATCCGCGGCGAATTGCTCGAGCTGAAGGAACAGTTCGGCGATGCGCGCCGCACGGTGATCACCGACGCCGCGCTGAACATGGCGCATGAAGACCTGATCGTGCCGAAGGACATGGTCGTGACGCTCTCGCATGAGGGTTACGTCAAGGCCGTGGCGCTCGACGAGTACCAGGCGCAGAAGCGCGGTGGTCGCGGCAAGATTGCGGCGACCACCAAGGAAGAGGACTTTGTCGATCGCCTCTGGGTCGCACACTCGCACGACACGTTGCTGTGCTTCTCCAGCCTCGGCAAGTGCTACAAGCTGCGCGTGTTCGAATTGCCGACGGGCTCGCGTGGCTCGCGCGGCAAGCCGTTCAACAACATGCTGCCACTGGAGACCGGCGAGAAGATCAACGCGGTGCTGGCGATCAAGACCTTCGAAGACTCGAAGTTCATTTTCATGGCGACGCGCCGCGGCACGGTCAAGAAGACCGAACTGTCGGCGTTCCAGAACGTGCGTTCAAACGGGATCATCGCCGTCGACCTGCGTGTCGACGACGAGCTGGTGGGTGTTGCGCAGACCAGCGGCGACGACGACATCATCCTGATTTCCGACGCCGGCCGTGCGATTCGCTTCAACGAGAACGATGTGCGTGCGATGGGTCGTGGTGCGACCGGCGTGCGCGGCATGCGTCTGCTCAAAACCTTTGCTGGCAGCGAGGATGCCGCTGATGACGACGCGGCGACAGACGGTGTCGACGGCGGTGCCGATGACGCCAGCGATACGCTGGCCGACGGTGCGCGCGTGATGGCGCTGATCGTCGCTGAGGCGGGTGACATCCTGACCGTCTCCGAACTTGGCTTTGGCAAGCGCACGCCGATCGCGCAGTTCCCGCGTCGCGGTCGCGGCGGGCAGGGCGTCATTGGGCAGGCGCTTTCGGACAAGACCGGTCGCCTGATTGGCGCAGTGACGGTCGACGACAGTCACGAAGTGATGCTGATCGCAGAAGACGGCAACCTGATCCGCTTCAAGACCACCGATGTGCGCTCGATGGGCCGCAATACTCAGGGTGTGCGCCTGATGCGACCGCAGGATGACAGCCGACTCGTCAGCATCGGCCGGATCCTGACCGAGGATGACGATGAGCTGGTGGTGGAAGCAGCGGCAGCCGCTGGTATCGGCGACGCGATGAATGCGTCCGGGGATCTTCCGGATGCCGCCGGCACGGCGTCTGAGAACGGTGAAGATGATTCGTCAAACGAGTAAAATGTAGTTCATAAAGAAGGCGCTATGGCGCCTTTTTTATGGAATGCCATGACTAACATCTCATGTTAGGTTATAATTCGCGCCATGAATTTCAGCGTGCATTTCGACGACGAGACCATCGCGCGGCTCAACCGCGCGGTGGCGCGTGTCGGCCTGACGCGCAATCGTGTGATCTCACTCGCCGTGCAGGACTGGCTGGCGCGCAACGAAGAAAAGGACTGGCCGCAGACCTTGAAGCATCATTTCAGCAACCCGGCGCCGGAACTGACCGAGGAGGTACTGGAGTTCCAGGCTTGGCGCGACGCATTGCCGGACGACGGCCCGGGGCCGCGCTGGTGAAATACCTGCTCGACTCCGATGTGATCGCCAGCGCGCTCAAGGGCCAACTCGCGGTCGTACTCAAATTGCAGGCGATGAAGCCGGGCGAAGTCGCCGTATCGGTGTTCAGCCAGATCGAAGCCGAGACCGCGCTGCGGCTGGCGCCGCGTGCACAGGCGCGTTACGGCAAGTTGCTGAAGGAATTTCTCGCGGCGGTACCGCGGCTGGACTTTGGTGCCGCCGAAGCACAGCAGGCGATCGTCATCGGCACGTATCTGCGTGCGGCCGGGGACATCATGGCGCCGCTCGATCTGTGGCTTGCCGCGACTGCGGCCGCGAACCGGCTGACGCTGGTGACCGATCGCATGTCGGCGTTCGCCGCCGTACCCAATCTCGATGTCGAAAAGTGGGCATGACGCCTGCCGCTCGACCACACCCATCACCCAGGAGAACCCATGAAACGCATCGTCAATTTCAGTGCCGGACCGGCCACGCTGCCGTTGGAAGTCCTTCAGCAGGTGCAGAGCGAGCTGCTCGACTGGCAGGGCTGCGGCATGTCGGTGATGGAGATGTCGCATCGCGGCAAGGAATTCATAAGCATCGCGCAGCAGGCCGAAGCGGATCTGCGTGAAGTCGCCGGCATTCCGGCGAACTATAAAGTGCTGTTCATGCAGGGTGGCGCGACTGGCCAGTTCACGTTCGTTCCGATGAACCTGCTGCGCGGCAAGCAGAGCATCGATGTCGTGCTGACGGGTGATTGGGGCAAGAAAGCGGCCAAGGAAGCGGCGCGCTATGCCAAGGTCAACATCGCGGCGAGCAGCGATGCCGACAAGTTCACGAAGGTGCCGGATCGTGCATCGTGGAAACTCGACGTGAATGCTGCGTACGTGCATGTCACCTCGAACGAGACCATTCACGGCGTCGAGTTCGCCGCCGATCCGGACACCGGCAAGGTACCGCTGGTCGCGGACATGTCGTCGAATATCCTGTCGCGGCCGTTTGATGTCAGCAAGTACGGTCTGATCTATGCCGGTGCGCAGAAGAACATCGGTCCGTCCGGTGTGACGATTGTCATCGTCCGCGATGATCTGATCGGCCAGACGCTGGAGCGCACGCCCGGCATCTTCGACTACAAGCAGATGGCCGACAGCGATTCAATGCTCAATACGCCACCGTGCTTTGCCTGGTACGTGTCGGGGCTGGTGTTCAAGTGGATCAAGAACAATGGTGGCCTGACGGCGATCGGTGAGCGCAACGCGCGCAAGGCCGCACTGCTGTACGACTACATCGACGCGCAGGACTTCTACCGTAACCCGGTCGCCAAGCCTGATCGTTCGCGGATGAACGTGCCGTTCACGCTCGCGAATCCCGAGCTTGATGCCGAATTCCTCAAGGGCGCGAAGGCGGCCGGCATGTCCGGGCTCAAGGGCCATCGCTCGGTCGGTGGCATGCGTGCGTCGCTTTACAACGCGATGTCCGAGGACGGCGTGAATCAGCTCGTCGACTTCATGAAGGAATTCGCCCGGACGCGGGCCTGAGACAAGGCGTGATTCGTGATTGGTAGTTCGTGATTGGTTAACGCACGACACCCGCGAATCGCTGTTCTCTATCACTCATCACCAATACCAATCACATGTTAAAAATCCAGACTCTCAACAACATTTCAGTGCACGGTCTTGAGCGCCTGCCGCGCGACCGTTTCGAGATTGCCTCGGAACTCGTCAATCCGGACGCGATCCTCGTGCGCTCGGCCGACATGCACAAATTGGAAATCCCGGCATCGGTCAAGGCGATCGGCCGGGCCGGCGCCGGCACCAACAATATTCCGGTCGCAGCGCTTTCCAAACGCGGCGTGCCGGTGTTCAACGCGCCGGGCGCCAACGCCAATGCGGTCAAAGAGCTGGTGCTGGCGTCGCTGCTGCTGGCGGCGCGCAATATTCCGGCGGCGCTTGAATTCGTCAGGAAGCTTGATGGCGACGACAAGGCGATGCATGAGGCGGTCGAAGCCGGCAAGAAGAAGTTTGTCGGGTTTGAACTTCCGGGCCGCACGCTCGGTGTCATTGGTCTGGGTGCGATCGGCGTCAAGGTTGCCAACGCCGCGCTCGAACTCGGCATGAACGTCTGGGGCTACGATCCGGCGATGACCGTACACAATGCCTGGCAACTGAACTCGGGTGTGCGTCAGGCACTGTCGGTGGACGATCTGGTGTCGAAGTCGCAGTTCATTTCAGTGCATGTGCCGCTGCTCGATGCAACGCGCGGCCTGATCAATGCCGACCGCCTCAAGCTGATGAAGAAGCAGGGCGTGATCCTGAATTTCGCGCGCGATGCGATCGTCGACGAGAAGGCGGTGATCGAGGCGCTCGACGAAGGCCGCCTGCACGCTTATGCCTGCGATTTTCCGTCGAACGCACTCAAGGGCCATCCACGCGTGATCGCGACGCCGCATCTCGGTGCATCGACCGGCGAAGCCGAAGACAACTGTGCGGTGATGGTGGCCGACCAGATCCGCGAGTTCCTGGAACTCGGCACGATCCGCAATTCGGTGAATTTCCCGGAGGCGCAGATGCCGCTGCAGGCGGGCACCACGCGACTGTGCATCGTCAACGAGAACGTGCCGAACATGGTCGGCCAGATCTCGACGGCGCTGGCCAAGCGTCAGATCAACATCGCCGATCTGCTCAACAAGTCGCGCGGCGGCCTGGCATACACGATCGTTGATATCGACAGCGGTGAGATTCAAGAAGCGGCGCAGGAAATTGCCGCCATTCCGGGCGTGCTGGCGACGCGCGTGATCGTCGGCCGATAGCGCGTCCGGCATGCTGCTGTGCCGGATTGGCCGGCGGCAGGCCACACGGGGCCGCGGATCATCGTAAAATCCGCGGCCTTTTGTCTTCCTAATGTGAGCAGCGAGAGCCCGTCATGGTGCCGCAGACCTTGCCCGAAGCGCGTGCCCAGATCGACGCGCTCGACGAACAGATCCAGAAGCTGATTTCGCGGCGCGCGCGTATCGCGCAGGCTGTGGCCCATATCAAGCTGAAGATGGGCGACACAGGCAATCATTACCGTCCATCGCGCGAGGCCGAAGTATTGCGCCAGGCGATGGAACGCAACCACGGCCCGGATGGCGGTCCGCTGACCGACGAGACGATCGCGCGCCTGATGCGCGAAATCATGTCGGTGTGCCTGTCGCTGGAATCGCCGCTGACGATTGCCTATCTCGGACCCGAGGGCACCTATACGCAGGCGGCGGTGCAGAAGCACTTCGGCGACAGCGTCACCGCGCGGCCGACGCGCGCCATCGACGAGATCTTCCGCGAGGTCGAGACGGACGCGGCCGACTACGGGGTCGTGCCGGTCGCCAATTCGATTGGCGGCCTCGTCAGCAACACGCTCGATGAACTGGTGCATACCAAGCTGCGCATCTGCGGCGAGGTGGCATTGCCGGTCCATCATCATCTGCTGTCGACGCAGACCGCACTCGATGGCATCAGCAGGATCTATTCGCACTCGCAGTCATTCGCGCAGTGCCGGAAATGGATTGCCAGTCGGTTGCCGAAGGTTGATCTCGAAGTCGTCTCCAGCAATGGTGAGGCGGCGCGGCGTGCAGCGGCTGAAGGCCAGGGCAGCGCGGCGATTGCATCGCTGCAGGCGGGCCGCATCAATACGCTGCAGATCCTCGCATCGAACATCGAGGATGATCCGAGCAATACCACGCGCTTCCTGGTGCTCGGCAAGCAGGAACCAGGTCAGTCTGGCGACGACATCACGTCGGTGGTGATGACGGCACATCGCAATCAACCGGGTGCGCTGTTCAAATTGTTGCAGCCGTTCGCCGAAAGCGGGCTCGATCTGACGCGGCTGGAGTCGCGCGAGATCCGCAATTCGGTCGTCACCGACTATTACTTCTTTGTCGACTTCGCCGGACATGCCGCCGATCCGAAAGTGCGCGCGGTGCTGGAGACGATTCGCTCGTCCGCTGCGTTCTTCAAGATCCTCGGTTCCTATCCGCGCGCCGTGATGTAGTTGCGAGTCTCAAGACCATGACAGACAAGACCCTCAAGAATGCCGCCGCCGGCGTGCTGAGCCTGGAGGCATACTCGCCAGGCATGCCGATCGACGAGTTGCAACGCCGGCTCGGCGTGTCGAATGCGATCAAGCTGGCGTCGAACGAAAACCCGCTCGGTGCCAGCGACAAGGTCAAGGCCGCGCTGGCTGCCGCGATCGGTCGCGAGAACCTCGCGCTGTATCCGGACGGCAGCGGTCATCGCCTGAAACAAAAGATCGCGGCGATGCATGACATCGCACTCGATCGGATCACGCTCGGTAACGGCTCCAACGATATCATCGAACTGCTCGGCCGCGTGTTTCTCGGCCCGAAGCGCGCCGCGCTGTATTCGGCGCACGCATTCGCCGTCTATTCGATCATCACGCAGGCGCAGGATGCGCGCGCAGTGGTCGTGCCGGCGCGCGCGGCGACCGATGCACAACCTTACGGCCATGATCTGCCGGCATTCGCGCGCGCGCTTGCCGCCAATGCGGACGTGTCGCTGGTATTCATCGCCAATCCGAATAATCCGACCGGCACGGTGCTGCAGCCGCGTGAGATCGAGGCGTTCCTGACGACCACGCCGAGCTCGGTGATTGTCGCGCTCGATGAGGCGTACTTCGAGTACCTGGACGTCGCCCTGCGACCGGACATGCGCGCCTGGCTCGACCGCCACCCGAACCTGATCGTGTTCCGCACGTTCTCGAAGGCTTATGGACTCGCCGGTCTGCGCGTCGGCTACTCGCTGTCGAGTGCCGCGCTGGCCGACGTGCTCAACCGCGTGCGCCAACCGTTCAACAACAACAGCCTTGCGTTGCTTGCCGCGGAAGTCGCGCTCGACGACCAGGATTACGTGCAAGCGTCGGTTGATCTCAACGGCCGCGAACGCACGCGTCTGATCGACACCTTGCAGGCGATGGGTCTGACGGTGCTGCCGTCGCAGGCCAACTTCCTGGCGATCGGCTTTGGCCGCGATGCCAAGCCTATCCATCAGGGCTTGCTGGAACAGGGCGTGATCGTGCGGCCGCTGGCTTCATACGATCTGCCGCAGTTCCTGCGCGTCACGGTCGGTACGCAAGCCGAGAACGATCGCTTCGTGCAAGCACTCAAAACGGTGCTGAAGTCGCCGTGAGCATTCGACATCTCGCGGTCATTGGCCTCGGCCTGATCGGTGGATCGTTCGCACGGGCGCTGCGTGCGGCAGGCGAGGTGGAACGGATTGTCGGCTTCGATCCAGATGCCGTGCAACGCGAACAGGCCACCGCACTCGGTGTGGTCGATCAGGTGTTCGACGATGCTGCGGCGGCCGTGCGCGATGCCGATCTGGTGGTGCTCGCGGTGCCGGTGTTGCATACGGCCGAAGCACTCCGCAGTTGCGTGGGCGCGTTGAAGGCCGGTGCGATCGTCAGCGACGTCGGCAGCACCAAGCAGTCGGTATTGCGCGATGTGGCAGCTGTCTGCGGCGGCTTGCCGCCATGGTTTGTCGCCGCGCATCCGATTGCCGGCACCGAGAAAAGCGGCGTTGCCAACAGCTTTGCCGAACTGTTCCGCAATCATCGCGTGATCCTGACGCCGCACGCTGGCCAAGATCCGGTCGCGCGTGCCACGGTCGCGAGCCTGTGGCGTGCGGTCGGTGCGCGCGTCGTCGAAATGGATGCGCGCCAGCACGACGCGGTGTTTGCTGCGACTTCGCATTTGCCGCATGTACTCGCATACAGTTTCGTCGACATGCTCGACCGACTCGATCACAGCGACGATATTTTTTCGAACGCAGGTGGTGGCTTTCGCGATTTCACGCGCATTGCGTCGAGTTCGCCGCAGATGTGGCACGACATCATGCGCGCCAATGCCGATGCCGTCGGCAGCTTGCTCGATCGCCAGATCGATGAGTTGCAGCAAATCCGCCGCATGATGCGCGACTCGCGCAGGGACGAACTCAAGGCGGTGTTCGAGCGGGCGCGCACCGCGCGTGAGCGTTATCTGACGCAGATCGAATGATCATGAGTGCGATGCCACCGTTTCTCGATCTGGCGCCGATTCGTGCCGCGCGCGGTGAGTTGCGTTTGCCGGGCTCCAAGAGCGTGTCGATACGTGCGCTGCTGCTGGCCGCGCTCGCCGACGGCGAAACCCGGCTCAGTGGTCTGCTCGATTCCGACGACACGCGCGTCATGCGCGAGGCGCTGAAGGCCTGCGGCGTCCCGCTTGAGGACGGAAATTCCGGCGACTGTTGCGTGCGGGGTGCGCTGGAGTTGCCGAGCCGCGAAGCCGACATTTTTGTTGGCAACTCCGGGCTGTCGATCCGCACATTGGTCGCGGTGCTGGCATTCATGGGTGGTCACTACCGCCTGTCCGGTGTCCCGCGCATGCATCAGCGGCCGATCGGCGATCTGGTTGACGCGCTGCGGCCGCTTGGGGCCCGTATCCGTTATCTGCAGCAGG
>DATCXY010000021.1:0-7590 GCA_036570585.1 Solimonas sp.
CCTGCTGCACGAAAATCCGGACGATCTCGATCGCCTCGGCAATCTGCAGCACATCCTCGACAACGAAAACGGCTGGGAGCTCGATGCGCGCATCGATGCGCTGGTCTCCCGTCTCGATCTGCCGGCCGACAGCGAATTCAATGCGCTGTCCGGCGGCCTCAAGCGTCGCGCGCTGCTCGGCCGCGCGCTGGCGCTGGAACCGGAACTGCTGCTGCTCGACGAGCCGACCAATCATCTCGATCTCGATTCGATTGCGTGGATCGAGAACTTCCTTGCCGACTGGGATGGCGCGCTGCTGTTCATCACGCATGACCGTTCATTCCTGCGACGGCTGGCGACGCGCATCGTCGAGCTCGACCGCGGCCAGCTCAGCAGCTGGCCCGGCGACTACGACAACTACCTGCGCCGCCGCGAGGAACGCCTGCACGCTGAATCGCAGGAAGTCGCGCTGTTCGACAAGAAGATGGCGCAGGAAGAAGTCTGGATCCGCAAGGGTGTGCAGGCGCGTCGCACACGCGACATGGGCCGCGTCAAACGGCTGTTGGAAATGCGCGAGCAGTACGCGCAGCGCCGCAAGCAGCAGGGTACCGCGCAGTTCACGCTGCAGGATGCCGAACGCTCCGGCAAGCTGGTCGCCGAGGCGAAGAACCTCAGCTACGCCATCGGCGGCAAGACCATCGTCCGCAACTTCTCGACGACGGTATTGCGCGGCGACAAGATCGGCATCATCGGCCCGAACGGCGCCGGCAAGACCACGCTGCTGCGCCTGCTGCTCGGCCAGCTGCAGCCGGACAGCGGCGACGTGCGCGTCGGCAGCAATCTCGAAATCGCCTGGTTCGACCAGCTGCGCTCGACGCTCGATGAAAAGAAGACCGTCTGGGAGAATATCGCCGAAGGCAAGGAGTACGTGGAGCTCGGCGGCGCGCGCAAGCACGTCATGAGCTATCTGCAGGAATTCCTGTTCACGCCAGATCGCGCGCGCAGTCCGTCGCATGTACTGTCAGGCGGCGAGCGCTCGCGACTGCTGCTCGCACAGCTGTTCTCGCAACCGGCAAACCTGCTGGTGCTCGACGAGCCGACCAATGATCTCGACGTCGAAACGCTCGATCTGCTCGAAGAATTGATCGTCGATTTCGCTGGCACGGTGCTGGTTGTTTCGCACGATCGCGCATTCCTCAACAACGTGGTGATGCGCACGCTCGCATACGAAGGTGACGGCCGCATCGGCGAATACATCGGCGGCTATGACGATTGGCTGCGTCAGCGTCCGGAACCAGTCGCGAAAAGCGCTGCCCCTGTGGCGAAGCCGGCGACGCCGGCACCGGCCGCGACGCCCGCCAAACCGGAGCTCGACAGCAAGGAACGTCGCGAGCTTGGTGAGCTGCCGGGCAAGATCGAGAAGCTGGAAGCCGAGCAACTGGCCATGAGCCTGAAGCTTGCCGAGCTCTACGTCAGCGATCCGGCCAAGGCCGTCGAACTGCAGAAGAAATTGAACGCACTGGAGCAGCAGCTGGCGACGGTCTACGCACGCTGGGAAGAACTCGAAGCGCGGCGGTAATCGCAAGCGGCGCGCGCGCAAGGCGCGCGACCGCCCTCGGAATCGGCCTTGGAGTAACCTAGCCCGCTCACTTGATCCGGGCCGGCTCGGCCCCAGATTCTGGCCATGCAGGAAGCCCCGCGCGATGCACTGAAGGACCGCCGCCTCAAGGAGCGCGACGCCCAACTGTTCCAGATGAAGGCGGAGTGGCCGCCGGCCGGCGACCAGCCGACCGCGATCGCCTCGCTGGTCGACGGCCTGCAGTCCGGTCTCGCGTCGCAAACGCTGCTCGGCGTCACCGGCTCCGGCAAGACCTTCACGATCGCCAACGTCATCCAGCAGTTGCAGCGGCCGACGCTGATCATGGCGCCGAACAAGACCCTGGCGGCGCAGCTGTACGGCGAGTTCAAGGAGTTTTTCCCGAACAATGCGGTCGAGTATTTCGTCTCGTACTACGACTACTACCAGCCGGAGGCCTACGTCCCGAGCACCGACACCTTCATCGACAAGGACAGTTCGGTCAACGAACACATCGAGCAGATGCGCCTGTCGGCCACCAAGGCCTTGATGACACGGCGCGATACCATCATCGTCTGCTCGGTATCTGCCATCTACGGCCTCGGCGATCCGGAGCAGTATTTCCAAATGGTGCTGCATCTGGTGAAAGGTGAACGCCTGTCGCAGCGCGACCTGATCCGCCAGCTGACGACGATGCAGTACACGCGCAACGAGGTCACCCTGGAACGCAGCACCTACCGCGTGCGCGGCGATGTCATCGACATCCATCCAGCGGAAAACGACGCCGCGGCGATCCGCGTCGAGCTGTTTGACGACGAGATCGAGTCGATCTCCGAGTTCGATCCGCTGACCGGCGAGCTGAAACGCAAGCTGCCGCGCGTGACGATCTTCCCGAAATCGCATTACGTCACGCCGCGCGAGAAGATCGTCGGCATGTTCGATTCGATCCGCGACGAACTCAATGCGCGCATCAAACTGCTGCGTCTGCAGAACAAGCTGATCGAAGCACAACGCATCGAACAGCGCACGCAGTTCGATCTCGAGATGATCCGCGAGATCGGCTACTGCAATGGCATCGAAAATTATTCGCGCTACCTGTCGGGCCGCAATCCGGGCGAGCCGCCGCCGTGCCTGTTCGACTACCTGCCGCCGGATGCACTGGTCGTGCTCGACGAATCGCATGTCACGGTTCCGCAGATCGGCGCGATGTACAAGGGCGACCGCTCTCGCAAGGAAACGCTGGTCGAATACGGCTTCCGCCTGCCCAGCGCGCTCGACAACCGGCCGCTGCGCTTCGACGAGTTCGAACGCATCTGTCCGCAGACGATCTATGTGTCGGCGACGCCCGGCCCGTATGAACTCGACAAGTCGAGCGGCGCGATCGCCGAACAGGTCGTGCGACCAACCGGCCTGATCGATCCGCCGACCGAGATTCGTCCGGCGTCGAGCCAGGTCGATGATCTGCTCGGTGAGATCCGCCTGCGCGCCGAAAAGAAAGAGCGCGTGCTCGTCACCGTGCTCACCAAGCGCATGGCCGAGGACCTGACCGACTACCTGCACGAGAATGGCGCCAAGGTTCGCTACATGCATTCGGACGTCGATACCGTCGAACGTGCCGAGATCATTCGCGATCTACGACTCGGTGTCTTCGACGTACTGATCGGCATCAACCTGCTGCGCGAGGGCCTCGACATTCCGGAGGTCTCGCTGGTCGCGATCCTCGACGCCGACAAGGAAGGCTTCCTGCGCTCCGAGCGCTCGCTGATTCAGACCATTGGCCGCGCCGCACGCAATCTCAACGGCAAAGCAATCCTCTACGCCGATCGCGAAACCGGCTCGATGAAACGTGCGCTCGACGAGACCGACCGCCGCCGCGCCAAGCAGGTCGCCCACAACGAAGCCAATGGCATCACGCCGAAGGGCGTGCAGAAACGCATCGCCGACGTCATGCGCTACGGCTACGAGGACTACAACGTCGGCGCCGCGCTGAAAGCCGCCGAGGTCAAGGCGCGCTACGACGTCCTCTCACCGGCCGAGATGAGCAAAAGGATCGCCAAGCTCGAAAAGGAAATGAAGCAGCACGCGATGAACCTGGAGTTCGAAGCCGCCGCCAAGCTGCGCGACCAGGTCCGCAAACTGCGCGAACAGGCGCTCGTCAGCGCAGTCTGAACAAGGCGCCGCACGAAGTGCTTGCATGCCGCCAGCCGAAAAGGTATCTTTCGCGCCCTTCGCAAATGCGCAGGCGCGTAGCTCAGCTGGTTAGAGCACTACCTTGACATGGTAGGGGTCGTTGGTTCGAGTCCAATCGCGCCTACCAACACCGTTAGGACCCTCGGCTAATCCCCGGGGGTTTTTCCGTTTTGACGGTCTCGAACCCATTCTCTTTCCTGAAGACACACGCCAAGGCGTGCTCCAAGGTTCTCGCTCCACGAGGCGCGCTTGGCGCGCCCGAATCCAATCGTGCCTGCCAACATCGTGAGAACTCTCGGCCAATAGCCGGGGGTTTTCGTTTGGGTACGGACGCTTACTTGACGATGTGATATCGCTGTTCCGCTTCGCAGTATGCGTCAACCTGCGCGCGGAGTGCATCGTATTGTTCGGCGCTGGCCATGTTCAGTCGGCCGCGCAGATCAATGCATTTTTTCCGGAAAAATTGCCACTGGTTCGCCCGGCACTGGCGATAGACGATCGTCCCTTCGTCTTGCGCTGCCGCACAAGCGCGTTCGGCAGCCTCGAGCAGATCGTCAGCAGAAATCCAGCGTGTCCGGCGGCTAGGTTGCGACGCTGAACGTCGTCTCGCGCCGTCCTCCATGATTTCGATTGCCCGGTCGACCTCGTCCGCAGCTGTCGGTACGTGCGAGTTGGGGGCGGTGTTTGCCCGCGGAAAGCAGCGCTGGACGCCATTGACGAGTCCGCAGTCCATTGCCGGGGTGATAGGCGGCGCCAGTATCGGCGTCGCAGCCGACGGCGCCCGGGCCTGCGGCGCCAGTTGCGAGCGTGCTTCGCCGCCAGGCGCGGAGCTCACGGCTTCGGGGTATTGCTCTGCGAGATGGCGCAGAACGATAGTCATCACAATGCTCAGCAGAATGACGACCAGCAGGATCGGCAAAAAGCGATCCCGCGATTTGGCGATGACGCGCCTGGGGGCCCGCAACTCGTTCGGCATGATCGACTCAGCAGCCTGCCGCCCACAGCGGCGACAGGCTGCGCATCAAGACGTCGTGCTTATTTCTGCGTCTGATGGACCAGGTCGTAGGTGATGTCCGGATTGAAGCCCATCGGCCAGTAGATCGCACCGAGCGGTGGCCAAAAGATTGAGGCGACGCGGAACTTGGCGCGCAGTTTGCCTTGCTGGACTACGGCGCCGTTCTGTTCCAAACGGTACGGAATGCCGCCTGCACCGCCCCATGAAAATGGCTTGGTCGTGACCACGCCGTCAGCTGGCACGTCGAGATTGCGGCCCATGACCACAAGCTGGGTATTGGCTGGCGTGATGAAATGCCCGGTCGTCGAGCAACCGGCGACAAATGCGAGGCCCAGCAACAGGGCTGCAGTGAACTTCTTCATGTTTTCTCCCGATAGCGGATTGAGTACAACGATCGCTGTACCTGCCACGTCCCCCGCGGCTCGCGCACTTTACCGAATTTACGCACCGGACAGCCGTGCGATGTGGGCATCAAATCCGATGCGCCACAGGCTGCGAAGCTGAAGATTCACGCTGGCCGCAAAACTTGCCGTGTGGATCGTCGGCAGCGGCAATGCATGCGCAAGAAACCCTGTCGCGTCGTTGTCCGTGCGCGCCGAGGTCGCAAGCCTGATGAGTTCGTCCTTGTCGCCGTCGTGATAGGCCATGCGCGCGGTCGCGTCGCTCGACAAGGTCTGCAGATATTGCAGCCACAGCGCCACGGCGGTTGCCATCGCATCAATCTTTGCGCCGCATTCGAGCCGCTGCTGCAGCGGCGGTAACAGTGCCTGACGGAATTTCTCGCAGGTGTCCTGTGCCAGCCGCAGCAGACGATCGTCGATCGCCGGATTGCGGAAGCGCTGGATCAGACTGCGCTGATAGTCCGGCAGGCTGACGCCAGGCGGCGCGGCCAGCGTCCGGGCGACTTCGCCCATATAGGCGGCGAGCCAGCGCTGCAATACCGGATCACGGGCAGCGTCGTGTACATGTGCATGGCCTTTCATCAGTGCGGCATGCGATAACGCCGAGTGGCCACCATTGAGCAGCCCCACCTTCATCGCCTCGAAGCGCGGCACGACATCGGACCAGACCGCACCCACCTTGTCGAAATCCGGACGGCCGGCAACGAAGTTGTCTTCGAGCACCCATTGCGCCCATGGCTCGCAGACCAGCAACGCATCGTCGCGCACACCCCACTCGGCGCAGAGCGCGGCTTGCCGCGCCGGATTCGCAGCCGGCGTGATGCGGTCGACCATCGAACACGGAAAGCTCACTTCGGATTCGATCCATCGCGCGAGTGCGCCATCGACTTGCTGCGCGAACCCGAGCACTGCATCACGCAGGCGATGGCCGTTTTCGAGCAGGTTGTCGCAGGACATCGCCGTCAATCCGCCGACGCCGGTCCGCTGCCGCACCTGCAGACCACGAACGATCAGGCCGGGGACACTGCGCGGCTGCTGCGGCGTGGCGAGGTCATGAATGATGTCGGGATGACTGAGATCGAGTCCGTCACCGGGTGCGAGACAATAGCCGGCTTCGGTCACGGTCAGCGACACGATGCGCGTCGCCGCCTCGCCGATCAGATCGATGGCCTGCGTTGCGTCGACGCTGGCGTCGATCTGCTCGAACAGCGCGCCGATCACGCATGCGCGCCGCGTATCGCCATCGAGTTCCCACAGCGAATACAGGCCGTCCTGATGCCGCAGGATCCCGCTGAGTACGCGATCCTGTGCACGCAGGCCGATGCCGACGATGCCCCAGCCATCGGCAAGTCCGTCCTGCAACAGGCGATGCAGATACCAGGCTTGATGTGCGCGATGAAAGCCGCCGACGCCAATGTGACAGATGCGCTTGTCGCAGTGTCGCGGGTAGCGCGGCAACTCGACGCTGACGCCGTCCAGCCTGTGTTGTTCGGCAACGCTTGCGAGCGTTGCGCGGTTGAGGACCGACATCTCGATCACGGCGTCACCTGCGGCCTACCCGGGAACTTGCGCCGCCAGGCTGCGAACCAGCGGCGGCAGCGCGGCCAGCGTCGCGCACTGGTAATCCGGCGCCGCTGCCCGGATTTCGGCATCCTCGCCATAGCCCCAGCGTGCACTGCAAACCGCAACATGATTGGCACGTGCGCCGTGAATGTCGTGCTTGCGATCGCCGACCATCAGGCATTGCGCCGGATCGAGTTGCTCAGTGACCAGCAAGTGCCGGATCAGCTCGGTCTTGTCAGCTCGCGTGCCGTCGAGTTCAGCACCATGGACACCGACGAAGCGCGGCGTGAGCGCGTAGTGATCGAGAATCCGGCGAGCGTACAGGAGCGGTTTCGAAGTCGCCAGAAACAAGCTGCACCCGAGTGCCTGCAGCGCGTCGAGCATGTCGATGACGCCCGGATACAGATGGCTCTGGAACAAGCCAGTTTCGCCGTAATGCTCACGGTAGAGATGCACGCATTCATCGACGGCGCGGACATCATCGCCGAGCAGCGTAGCGAAGGTCTCAAAGGTCGGCGGGCCGATCAGCCGACGCAGCGCGGCATCGTCCGGTGAGGCCCGTCCCATCGCCTGCAGGGCGTGGCGCATGCTGCCGATGATGCCGGCCTCGGAATCGGTCAGCGTGCCATCAAGATCAAGCAAGACGTGACGAACCGCACTCATTGCGGCGCGCTCACGCCTGCCGTGTCGAGAATGATGCGCGCGAGATGATCGTAATTGCCGTCGAAGTGATGGCCCCCCGGGAGCTTAACGAGCCTGATCTTCTGTGGGTCCAGCGACGGACACAGCGAATCATCTTCCTCGACGCCGTAGGCACACAGCGAATGGCCCGCATCGAGTTTTTGCATTTCCGGTGCGATCGGCAG
>DATCXY010000022.1:0-12810 GCA_036570585.1 Solimonas sp.
CCACCGGCATCGCCAGCCCCTTGAAACTGGTTTGCAGCTCCTGCTGGCGACGCGTGATGTAACTGGCGACATAGATGATCAGCGCCAGACGCACCGGCTCGGACGCCTGCAGGCCGAACACGCCGATGTTGATCCAGCGGCGTGCCGCGTTGACCTTGACACCGATCCCCGGGATCAGCACCAACACCAGCAAACCGAGCGCGAGAATGAACAGCCAGGTGCTGCTGCGCTGCCATTGCCGCATCGGCACGCAATACATTGCAAAGCCGATGCCGCCGCCCATCGTCATGAAGAGCAGCTGGCGGAAGAAGAAATAGAACGGATCGCCGGTCAGCTTCTCTGCCTGCGCGACCGACGCCGAGGCCACCATCACCAGACCCCACAACAGCAGCACGGCCACCGCGCCGCACAGCCAGTTATCGATGCCGAAGCGTGTCTTGGGAATGCCCCAACCGATCGTCGCCGTGTTCATGCCAGTTCCCTCACGGCGGCGCAGAACTGTTCACCGCGATCGACGTAGTTCCTGAACTGGTCGAAGCTCGAGCAGGCGGGCGACAGCAACACGCGATCGCCGCGCTGCGCGATTGCACGCGCGCGTTGCAGCGCGCCGCTCATGTCCGCTTCGCGCCAGATCGGCACAGCGCCGCTGACGTCGCGTTCGATCGCAATTGCATCTTCCCCGAACAGCACCGCAGCGCGTCCCTTGCGGGCCAGCGCTTCGCGCAATTCGACGAACGACTGCCCCTTGCCCTGGCCGCCACCAAGCCACACGATCGGCGCCGGCAGGCCATTGAGCGCCGCCAGCGTCGAGCCAACGTTGGTGCCCTTCGAGTCATTGAAATAGTCGACGCCGGCAATCGACGCGACGAACTCGCAGCGATGCGGCAATCCGCCGAACGCACGCAGCGCCGCGAGGCTCGCCTCGCGCGCAATGCCAGCGGCATCCGCAAGCGCGAGCGCAGCCAGCGCATTGGCCGCGTTGTGCAATCCGAATATCTTCAGCGACTCGTGATTCGTGATTCGTGATTCACCGCGACAAAGCCACTTCTGGCCATCGACTTCGCGCAGCCCGTATTGATCTGCGGCGGGCTCGCTCAATCCGAAAGTCGTCGCGCCGTTGGGCGCCAAGGCCATCACCGCAGCATCGTCACGATTAACGACGGCGTGCTGGCAGCCGGTGAATATCCGCGCTTTGATGCGGCCGTAAGCCGCCATCGTATGGTGACGATCGAGATGGTCTTGCGACAGATTGAGCAGGGTCGCAGCCACGCACTTCAGGTTGTGCGTGGTTTCGAGCTGGAAGCTCGACAGTTCGAGCACGTACAGCTCGGCATCCTCACGCAGCAGGTCGAGTGCCGGCAGGCCAAGGTTGCCGCCGACGGCGACACGCAAACCTGCGGCCTTCGCCATTTCACCCACCAGCGTCGTCACCGTGCTCTTGCCGTTACTGCCGGTGATGCCGATCACGCGCGGCGATGCGTGACTCGTGATGCGTGATTGCTGCTGCGCGATCGCGCGCGCGAACAGTTCGATATCACCGATGATCTCGACGCCGGCCGCAATCAGCTCGGACACGAACGGATCTTCGAGCGACACGCCCGGCGACACCACGGCGAGATCGTATTGCGACAGCGGTGCCGTCGTGGCGAAGTCGCCGAGCCGGAACTCCACGTCCGGATATTGCGCGCGCAACGCATCGATACCTGTCGGCACGCTGCGCGAATCGGTCACGGTCAGCCGCGCGTTGCCACGCGCCAGATAGTGCAGGCTCGACACGCCGCTGACGCCGAGTCCGACGATCAGGACACGTTGTTGTTCGGTCTGGCGTGCAAAGTCCGTCATCAGCGCACCTTCAGCGACGCCAGGCCGATCAACACCAGAATCAGCGTGATGATCCAGAAACGGACGATGATCTTCGGCTCGGGCCAGCCCTTCAGCTCATAGTGATGATGCAGTGGCGCCATGCGGAAGATGCGTTTGCCACCGCTGTATTTGAAGTAGCCGACCTGCAGTGCGACCGATACCGTCTCGGCGACGAAGATGCCGCCCATGATCGCCAGCACGAATTCCTGCCTGACCAGCACGGCGACAACGCCGAGTGCGGCACCGAGCGCGAGCGCGCCGACATCGCCCATGAACACCTGCGCCGGATACGCGTTGAACCAGAGAAAGCCAAGGCCCGCACCGGCGATCGCCGTGCAGAAGATCGCCAGCTCGCCGATGCCGGCGATGTACGGAATGCTCAGGTACGTTGCGAACTTCGCGTTGCCGCTTGCGTACGCGAAGATCGCCAGCGCCGAGGCGACCAGCACGGTCGGCATGATCGCCAAACCATCAAGGCCATCGGTGAGATTGACGGCATTGCTGCTGCCGACGATGACCAGATACGCCCACGGAATGAAGAAGATGCCGAGTGACAACGATACGTGCTTGACGAACGGCACAATCAGTGTGGTCTCGACCGACGTCGCCGCGCTCCAGTACATCAGCGTCGCGACGCTGAAGCCGACCAGCGACAGCCAGAAGTATTTCTTGCGCGCCGGCAGTCCCTTCGGATCCTTGTATTTGATCTTGATGTAATCGTCGGCAAAACCGACCGCACCGAACGCGAGTGTCACGACCAGTGCGAACCAGACAAAACGATTGCTGAGATCGGCCCACAACAGCGTCGACACTGTGATTGCAGCGAGGATCAGCACGCCACCCATGGTCGGCGTACCGGTCTTCTTGAGATGGCTCTGCGGGCCGTCCGAGCGTACCGGCTGCCCGAACTTGAAACGGTACAGACGCTCGATCAACATCGGCCCGAACGAGAAGCAGAAGATCAGCGCCGTCAGTATCCCGAGCACGCTGCGCAAGGTCAGATACGTGAAGGCGTTGAAGCCGGTGACGTACTGTCGGAGAAATTCCGCGAGGTGATAGAGCACTAGTGCGTTCCCCCATGCGACGACTCGCCGGTGAGCACGGACACGACGCGCTCCATGCGCGCCGATCGCGAGCCTTTCACCAGCAAGGTGATGGTTCTGTCGAGTTGCGGCGCGAGTGCGACCGCAAGGTGTTCGTTGTCATCAAAGCGCTCGGCGCCATCGCCAAATGCGCTGACCGCTTCACCAGCGAACGGGCCGACTGCAAACAGGCGTTCGATGCCAAGCCGTTTCGCCGTGCTGCCAGCATCAGCATGCAGTTGCGCGGCCGCACTGCCGAGCTCGGCCATGTTGCCAAGCACCAGCCAGCGGCGGCCCGGTAGCTGCGCCAGCAGTTCCAGTCCCGCGCGCAGCGAACTCGGGTTCGCGTTGTAGCTGTCGTCGAGCAGGCGCGCACCCTGCGTCGTCTGCTTCCAGTTCAGGCGACCGCTTGCCACTTCGCTGCGCGAAATGCCGATCGCGATCTGTGCCGGCTCCATGCCCAGCGCGACGCCGCAGCCGGCGGCGGCCAGCGCGTTCATGACGTTGTGACGGCCCGGCATCGGCAGCAGCAATTCGGCACGTCCCTGCGGTGTCACCAAGGTGAAGCGGCTGCCGGTACCGGGCTGCGGTTCCAGATGCAGCGCCTGCACGTCAACGCCATCGCGCAGGCCGAAGCTGAGCACGGAGGCATCACCCGCGAGGTCCTTCCACAGCGAAAAATATTCATCGTCCGCGTTGATGACCGCCACACCATCGGCGCCCAGCGCAGCGAACAGTTCACCCTTGGCCTTGGCGACGCCCGCACGCGAGCCGAAGCCTTCGAGATGCGCATCACCAGCCTGCGTCACAACGCCGACATTTGGTCTGGCGATCGATGCCAGCAACGCAATCTCGCCGGCGTGATTGGCACCCATCTCGATCACCGCGGTGCGATGTTCGCTGCGCAGCCGCAACAGAGTCAGCGGCACACCAATGTGATTATTGAGATTGCCCTGCGTCGCGAGTACCGGGCCACGCGCGGCGAACACCGATGCCAGCATCTGCTTGGTGGTGGTCTTGCCATTGCTGCCGGTCACCGCCACGACCGGAATACCGAAGCGGCTGCGCCACTGCGCGGCCATCTGCTGCAGAGCGGCCAGCGTGTCGGTAACTTTCACCTGCGGCAGCGCGACATCGACGAACTCCGACACCAGCGCCGCCACCGCGCCAGCGGCATGTGCCTGCGCAACAAAGCTATGCCCGTCGAAACGATCACCTTTCAGCGCGACAAAAAGCGCGTCGTTGGCGATACCCCGACTGTCGGTGGTCACCTCTGCGAAACGCAGATCATCGCCTCTCAGTTCAGCGGCCAGCGGCGCGACGAGTTCGGAAAGTGCGAACATCATGCGCGCAGCTCCGCGCCGAGCTGTTCGGTGACAAAGGCGCGATCGCTGAACGCGCGCACCTCGTTGCCGTAGATCTGATAGTCCTCGTGACCCTTGCCCGCAATCACCACGGCATCGTCGGCACCCGCCAGATCGATTGCCAGATGGATTGCCGTCGCGCGATCGTGTTCGACACGTGGCGGCGATGCGGCGTTTCGCGTCAGCGCGACACCGGCGAGGATTTCGGCAACGATCGCCTGCGGTGATTCATTGCGCGGATTGTCATCAGTCACGATCACATGGTCCGCGAGTTCCAGCGCCGCGGCCGCCATCAGCGGACGCTTGCCGCGATCTCGATCGCCGCCACACCCGAATACACAGATCAGTTGGCCGCTCGTGTGTGCGCGTACGGCGCGCAGAACCTGACGCAGCGCTTCCGGCGTATGCGCGTAGTCGACAACGACCAGTGGCTTGGCTTTACCACCACGGAAGCCTTCGATGCGACCCGGCACCGTGTTCGCCTGCTCGAGCGCCGCCGCGGCATCGATCAGCGACACGCCACGGCTGACCAGTGCACCGAGTGCCGCCAGCAGGTTGTCGACATTGAAGCGGCCGAGCAGGCGGCTGCGGATCGACGCGCGACCCAGATGACTGTCGACGACAAACGAAATGCCTTGTCCGTCAAGTGTCAGCTCACGCGCGATCAGATGCGGCAGGTCCGGCGTCTCACCTTCAATGCCATACGCAATGACATCGATGCGGCTGCGCTGGGCGGCAATCCATTCGCGGCCGCAGGCATCATCACGGTTGATGACGGCGGTCACCAGTTCTGCACGTTCGAACAACTTGCGCTTGGCTGCCGCGTACGCTTCGACCGTACCGTGATAGTCGAGATGGTCACGCGTGACATTGGTCAGCACCGCGGTGCGAAACTGCACGCCCGCAACGCGCGCCTGATCCAACGCATGCGACGACACTTCCATCGCGATCGCGCGCGCACCGTCATCGCGCATCTGCGCAAGCCATTGCTGCAAGCTGACCGGATCGGGGGTGGTATGCGTATTGCGCGTCAGCGCACCGACACGGCCCATGCCGATCGTGCCGAGATAGCCGCACGGAACTTGCAGCGCCTCAAACGCCTGCGCGATCAGATAAGCGGTCGATGTCTTGCCGTCAGTGCCGGTGACGCCGACGCAGAACAAGTGCTCCGAAGCATTGTTGTAGTAGCGGGCTGCAATCTCGCCAGCACGCGCGGCGAGCTTTGGCACGGCGACCTGTGGAATCCCGATGTCGGGCTCGACGGTGCCGGCCGCCGGTTCCCACGCAACCGCAGCCGCACCGTTTTGCAGTGCCTGCTCGATGAAGGCAAGTCCGTGTGCAAGCCCGCTGCCCTTGCAGGCGAGGAACAGGTCGCCGGGTGAAACCCTGCGCGAATCGAGTTCAACGCCGGTCACGTCGAAATCCGGCGCCGGCACGTCGTAGCCCGCGAGCAGCTGCTTGAGCGAGCGAGCAGCGCCGCTCATCGCGCAGTCCTCGCGTTGACCTTGACCATCGTCGGCGTGCCGCCAGCCGAACGTGGGATGCTGGGCGGTGCAAGGTCCGGCGTATGCGTGCCGTCCGGCGAAATCTGCAACAGCCGCGCCGCGCCCTGCATCACTCTCGAAAACACCGGCGCCGCGGCCAGACCGCCGTAGTAACGACCGTCGCCCGGCTCGTCGATGATGACCAGACCCACCAGCCGCGGATTCTCCGCCGGCACCATGCCGACGAACAGCGCCTGATGACGCTTCGGATCGTAGACACCCGTGTCGGACAGCTTGCGCGCGGTGCCGGTCTTGCCGGCAACGACATAACCTTGAATGGCGGCACGCGTGGCGCTGCCGCCGGGCTCGATGACCGTCTCCAGCATGCGCCGCAGCTCACGCGCCGTATGCGCCGAGATCGCACGTTGCGGCGGCACCGGCGGCGCATTCTTGATCAGGCGCAAATGCGGCATCAGACCATCATTGGCGATCGCCGAATACGCACGTACTTCATGCAGTGCATTCATCGACCAGCCGTAGCCGTACGAAGCCGTCGCGGTCGCGATCTGGCCCCACTGCGTGTAGTGGCGCAGCACGGAGGTCGCCTCACCCGGGAACGAGGTGTAAAGCGGTTCGGCAACGCCGAAGCGCTGGAAGCCGGCCCACACCGACTCGGCACCGAGCGTCAGCCCGATCTTGGCGGCGCCGACGTTGCTCGACTTGGCGAGAATCGTCGACAGGCTCAGCACACCGGTGGCATGTTCATCGCGCACCGTGAGCGCGCCGACCTTGAACCAGCCCTGGCCGATATCGATCGTGCTGGTCGGTTGAAACAAGCCGAGTTCGAGTGCCTGGGCAACCAGCAAGGGCTTGGCAGTCGAACCCGGCTCATAGAGATCCGTCACCGCACGCAGGCGCGTGCCCGGCGGCTTGCGCTCGCCCGGATTGTTCGGGTTGAAACCCGGCTGCGAGGCGATCGCGAGAATCTCGCCGGTCGCACTGTCCGCCACGACGATCGTGCCGCCCTTGGCTTTGTGCTCGACCACCGCGTTCTTGAGCTCGCGATACGCCAGATACTGGATGCGCAGATCGATCGTCAGCTGCACGTCCTCACCGGACTGCGCCTCCACGAACTTGAGATTGTCTTCGACGATGTGCCCGGCACGATCACGGATCACGCGACGCGAGCCCTGCTTGCCGGTCAGCACCGACTGCTGTGCCAGTTCCATGCCAGCCAAGCCGTTGCCGTCGCGACCGCAGAAACCGACCAGTTGCCCGGCCACTTCACCGGCCGGGTAATAGCGCGCATACGACGGATCGGAGAACACACCGGGGGCACCGAGCGACAGCACGCGCTTGGCCTCTGCCGGCGACAGCGGGTCGCTGATGTAGACGAATTTGCGCGATGCGCGTGCCTGCAGATATTTGCGGAATTCGCTTGGCTGACGACCGAGCAGCTTGGCTACCGCATCGACATAGCGTGGTGCATCGAGCAGCGCCTGTGGCACCGCCCACAATGATTCGACCGGCGCCGACAGCGCCAGCGGTTCACCGCGACGGTCGACGATCGCGCCGCGATGCGCGGGAATCGTCACGTCGCGGATCGAGCGCTTGCTGCCTTCGGCGGCAAGGAAATCCTGGTCGATCACTTCAAGCTGGAACGCGCGACCGAACACCACGCAGGCGCCGAGCCCCAACACGCAGAGCACGAAGCCGCGGCGCCAGCCACCGACCGGCGCGGCGGCGGGAGCAGCGGGCGACGTCCGGCGCGACCTCACGGCTTGTCCTCGACGATCACGTAGGCATGCGGCTCGGTCATGCCGAGTTGCGTGCGCGCGATGTGTTCGACGCGGTTGTTGTTGGCGAGCGTCGCTTCTTCGAGCTGCAGCTGCGCCCATTCCATGTCCAGTCGCTCGCGGTCACTGCGAAGGCCTTCGAGCTGGGTAACCAGGCCGCGGTTTTCGTGTTTGGTGCGCACCACGGCAAGCGCCGAGACCACGATCGCGATGATCAGCGCCAGCGGAATCAGGAGTACGCCGCGCTTCACTGGCACACCACATGAGCTGAACGAGCACTGCGAGCGTCAACGTGAACGGAGCGCGCCCCCCGCTGCAAGCTCGGCATGCAGCCTCGCAAACAGCCCGACCTCGGACTCCTGCCCTCGGCGCGAGCCTGAGGCTCGCCCCATTGCGCTTCGCGCAAACGCCGTGTCGGCACGTTCATGGCAGCCGCTCGGCAATGCGCAGTACCGCACTGCGCGCGCGCGGATTGGCGCTTGATTCCCCGGGCGTCGGAAACTGCTTGCCGTGCAACTTCAGGGTCGGCGTTTCACTTCGCGCCGAATCGCGCAGATAGCGCTTGACGATCCGATCTTCGAGCGAGTGGAACGCGATCACCACCAACCGCCCGCCCGGACGCAAAACCTCGACCGCCTGCTGCAGGCCTTCGCTCAGCACGTCCAGCTCACGATTGATGTGGATGCGGATCGCCTGGAAGCTGCGCGTTGCCGGATGGATGTGGCGCGAGCGTGGACCCGGCACCGAGGCGATCAGGTTCGCCAGCTGCGCGGTCGTCGTCAGCGGCGTCGCGCTGCGCGTGTCGACGATGCGCCGCGCGATGCGACGGCTGTTGCGTTCGTCGCCGTAGCGCCAGATCACGTCGGCGATCTCGACTTCGTCAGCACGCGCCAGCCATTCGGCCGCCGACTCGCCGGCCAGCGGATTCATCCGCATGTCGAGCGGACCGTCCTTGCTGAAGCTGAAGCCGCGCGCAGCGTCATCGAGCTGAGGTGACGACACGCCAAGGTCCATCAAGATGCCATCGATCCGGCCGACGAGATCGAGTGCTGCGACAGTGCTGCGCAACTCGGCGAAATTGCGATGATGGATCGTCAGGCGCGGCTCGTCGCCAAAACGTTCGCGCGCATGGGCAACCGCCTCAGGGTCTTGATCCAGCGCGTGCAGATGAGCCTGCGCATCAAGCTGTTCAAGGATCGCGGCACTGTGCCCGCCGCGGCCGAAAGTGCCGTCCACATAGATACCGCCGCCGCGGACCGCAAGGCCGGCGACGGCTTCATCGAGCATCACCGGACGATGCAGGTTCATGGCGAGGTCAGGCCCGCCCCGGTCGACGGCAGGCGTGCGGTCGAATGGCATGGTCGGCGCTCACCGCTTGAGGGTCCGGAACGCGTCTTCGAGCGACGCCAGAAGATCCGAGCCTTCGCCAAAGCGCTGCTCCCACACATCCGTGGCCCAGACGTCGAATCGGCTGTCTTGCCCCATCAGTACGGCGCTGCCGTCCAGGCGCGCACGCTTGCGCAGCATCGGCGGCAATAGCAGGCGTCCTTGCGAATCCATCGTGGTTTCGACCGCAAAACCGACGAACACCTGTTTGAGCTTTTCAGCGACGCTGCGGTCGTCCATCGCCTGGATGTCGCGCACGATGCGCTGGAACTCCGGCGCGGGATAAATCTCGATGCAGGGGTTGGGGCCGATGGTGATGATCAACTGCGCGCCACAGCTGTCGACGAGCGGCTGGCGAAAGCGTGCCGGGACCGCGAGGCGGCCCTTGTCGTCAATCGATAACTGATGAGACCCGGCAAACACGTCTTGGCTGTGAGGTGTCCCCCACTTTCTCCCACTTTTCGCCACCAAGTTCCACTATATCGGAGCCCTCATTGCCGCGCAAGCCTGTTGGAAGCAAAAAAACATGCGGAAACATGAGCTTAGGCATCAGCCATGTACTTTTGCTGATTTTGTTTGGAAACATAAACTTAGCCCGACAACTTAAAGTCAGTCGCGTGGTCGCTCATTTTTTGTTCAGCTTCGATGGGATGATCGCCGACTTGAACCGGTTATTCCACAAGCTGACAAAGTCGAGCTTTATTAAATGTAACTGTATTTATATACAATCTATTAACACAAAACGACCACACGCTGGATAAAAGTGGGAGTTGGCCTGTAAGCCGGGTTCTGTGCGAGCGCTTGCGCGCCCCGACAATCATTCCTCTAGGCGCCGCCTCACGACGACGCTCAAGCGACCTACCCGGAAGGCGCGTGGGCCACGCGTCTCGCCGTTGCCGACGAGCCCTTCCCTATTTGGTCTTGCTCCCGATGGGGTTTGCCGTGCCGTTTCCGTTGCCGGAACCGCGGTGCGCTCTTACCGCACCGTTTCACCCTTGCCGGCCTCTTGCGAGACGTAGGCGGTCTATTCTCTGTTGCACTTTCCGTCGGCTCACGCCGCCCAGGCGTTACCTGGCATCTTGCCCTGCGGAGCCCGGACTTTCCTCCCCTGCTGAAGCAGCGGCGATTGTCTGGCCAACTCCCGTGCGCATTATCGGCGCTTTCGCCAGCGGGCGCTGATAAAGTTTTCGTTCTGTCCGACAAAATCAGGAAGCCGCAATGCCCAAGCACGAAGTCCGCCTCCACGAACAGATCAACGCGCCGATCGAGCGCGTCTTCGACTTCCTGTCCGATCACCATCATTTCGTTTCGCTGTTCGGGGCGCGCTGCACGGTCGTTGGCGAGGGCAATGACACATCGCAGCCGAACGGCGTCGGTTCGGTTCGGCGTGTCGGCCCCGGACCCTTGTCATTCGACGAGCAGATCGTCGTCTTCGAGCGGCCGTCGCGCATCGACTACGCGATCGTGCGGGGCGGTCCGCTGAAGAACCATCTCGGCACGATCCACCTGTCACCGTCCGGGGACGGCACCGAGATTAACTACACGATCGCATTCGACAGCAAACTGCCCGGCGCCGGCCCGTTGCTGGTCATGGGTCTGAAGCGCATCTGGCAACGTGAGGCACGCAAGGCGATGGCGGCAATCGAGCGCTGAGCAGCACGATGCGCGTGGTTTCGCACACGTGCTCGAACACCGAGATTGTCTGTGCGCTGGGTGCGCAGGATCTGCTGATCGCGGTCGACAATGATTCCGACTACCCGCCCGACGTCGTCAGCAAGCTCGTGCCGCTCGGCCGTGATCTGCAACTGGATGTCGATGCGGCGCTGGCGCTGAAGCCCGATCTGGTGCTGACCTCGCTGACGGTGCCGGGACACGAGCGCATCGTTGCTGCGTTCGAGCAGCACGGCGTGCCGCATGTGGTCTGCAATCCGCAAAATCTTGATGACGTATTCGATGATATCCGCCGCATCGCCAGCGCACTGAGAATCTCCGCGCGCGGCGAGGCGCTGGTGGCCGCAATGCAGGCCGCAATGCCGGCTTGTGCGCCCAGCGCAAACGCACCACGCGTACTCGTCGAATGGTGGCCCAAGCCGGTGATCGGGGCGGCGCGGCGCTCGTGGATTCACGACCTGATCGAACGCGCTGGCGGCATCAACGCGCTGGCGAACGTCGATGCCCAAACACACAGCTATGCGGCAGACGCCGCGCCCGACGATGATATCGACGTGATCGTGATGAGCTGGTGCGGCGTGAAAGTCGACAAGTATCGTGCCGACATCGTGCTGCGCCGCGACGCTTGGCACGATGTCGCAGCCATACGCGCACAGCGCGTCGTCGCGATCAGCGAGGAATTTCTCGGACGCCCCGGGCCACGAC
Organism: Solimonas sp.; assembly: GCA_036570585.1. Lineage (GTDB taxonomy): Bacteria > Pseudomonadota > Gammaproteobacteria > Nevskiales > Nevskiaceae > Solimonas. The sequence goes on from DATCXY010000022.1 coordinate 11,352, forward strand.
TCGTCGAGGGCTACCGACAGCTGCGCACCGCCATTGCGAAGTGCGCGTAGCGCTCACGGCTTGCACCGTTCCCGGCAGAGCGCCCCTTTCGCCGGAGCGATGCAAGCCGTGATCAGCCCCGGTCGCGCGCGCTCTGCGCGTGCGCCTGCAGGCCTTCGGCATCGGCAATGCGGCCAGCGATCTTTGCCAAAGCCTTCGCACCGTCCGCCGTGCACTCGATCAAGCTGCTGCGCTTCTGGAATTCGTAGACGCCGAGCGGATTCGAGAAACGCGCGGCGCGCGAGGTCGGCAGCACATGATTCGGTCCGGCGCAGTAATCGCCGAAAGCTTCCGGCGTGTGTCGACCGACGAAGATCGCGCCGGCGTGACGGACCTTGGGAATCAACGCGCGCGGCACATCGACTGCCAGTTCCAGATGCTCGGGCGCGATGTGATTCGACACGGCGCAGGCCTCGTCGAGATCACGCACCAGAATCAGCGCGCCGCGACCGCTGATCGACGCGCGCACGATCGCCTCGCGCGGCAAGCTCGTCACGCGCTCGGCCATCGCCGCCGCAACGCGATCAAGAAAGTCGGCATCCGGTGAAATCAGGATCGATTCGGAATCCTCGCCATGCTCGGCCTGCGAGAACAGATCCATTGCGATCCAGCGCGGATCGGAATTGCCATCGCTGATGACGACGATCTCGCTCGGGCCGGCAATCGAGTCGATGCCGACGCGGCCGAAGACCGCGCGCTTGGCGGCGGCGACATAGGCGTTGCCCGGCCCGACGATCTTGTCGACCGCCGGAATCGTCGCCGTGCCGTAGGCGAGCGCGGCAACCGCCTGCGCGCCACCGATCGTGAATAAGCGATCGACACCGGCCAAGTGCGCGGCAGCCAGCACCACAGGATTGAGTTCACCACCAGGCGCCGGCACCACCATGATGATTTCATCGACGCCGGCAACGCGTGCCGGAAGCGCATTCATCAGTACTGACGACGGATATGCGGCCTTGCCGCCGGGCACATAGATGCCGACGCGCTCCAGCGCGCGGACTTCCTGGCCAAGCGTATTGCCGAGCGCGTCGGTGAATGCAAACGGCGCGAGTTTCTGATGTTCGGCGTAAGCACGGATACGAGCAGCGGCAGTTTCGAGCGCCGCACGCAGGTCGGCGGGTTGCGCCTCCCAGGCCTGCTGCCACTCAGCCGTCGGCACTTCGAATTCATTCGCCGATTTGATGGCGCGGCGATCGAAACGATTGCTCAGTTCCAGTAGCGCCGCATCGCCACGCGCACGGATGTCGGCGACAATCTCGTCGACCACGCGCGTGACTTCGACGCTCGCCTCCGGCGCGCGATCGAGCAACGCGTCAAGCTGGGCGGAAAAATCGGCGACGCGCGTATCGAGACGACGCACGTCCATCACGCTGCCTTCTTCGCCTGCTGGCTGGCGCGACGAATTTTCTCAAGCAGCGAC
>DATCXY010000023.1:0-4960 GCA_036570585.1 Solimonas sp.
TCGAGTGCGGCCTGCGCGCTATGGCGGCCGGCCAGATTGACCTGCAACTGGCTGCGCGCCTGCTGCGCCTGCTGCAGCGCCATGCGCGCCCGCACGACCAGATCGCGCTTGCGCTGCAGGCTTTGTTGCATCTCGGCGCGCTTGTCGCGCAATTCCTGCGCGATCTGCTCCAGCGACAGCAGCCGCGTCCGTGACTCGTCGAGCTCCTGGGTCTGCAGCTCGCGTGCTTCGCGCAGACCTTCGATTTCCTGTCCGAGCGTCTGCGCGCGCGACTGCATCTGTTCGAGACGCACGGCCTGCGCTTGACGGAACGCCAGCTTCTGCGCCTGACGGTGACGCAGCTGATCGAACTTCGACGCCAGATCGCGGCGCTCCTGCTCCATCGCATGTGTACGCGTGCGCAGCTCGCCGAGCACGCGCTCGCGATCGAGCACCTGCTGCTGCTGCTCTTCGACCTGCGCCTTGAGCTGCTTGAGCAGCTGGCCGCGCGCGATGACGCCGCTATTGCCCTCTTCACCGCGCTTGGCGTAGCGCACCCAGTGGCGACCACGCCACAGACCGTCGGCAGTGATCACCGACTCACCCGGCGCAAGTTGTGCGGCGACGGCCTCGGCCTCGGCCGCGCTGTGCGCGATACGAATGCCGGACAGCCAGTCGAGCACCGCCTGTGGACCACTGACCTTGGCGGCCAGTCCGCTGCCGCCCTGACCCATCTGTTCGCTGAGCAGCGCGATGCCGGCTTTCGGGCCGGCCTGCACATTGCGCAGCCGTGATTCGAAATCGCCGAACAGCGGTGCCTGCAGCAGACCTTCGAGCACCTGCTCGACCGCCGCTTCCCAGCCGTTCTCGACCTGCAGCGAACTCGCCAGACGCGGCGCCTCACTCAGCTGCTGCGAGCGCAGCCATTGATTCAGTTCGGCATCGTCCTGGCGCAGCGCCGCCTGCTGCAGGGTTTCCAGCGATGACATGCGCCCCTGCGCGGACTGCAGAGATTGCCGTGTTTCGTGCAAGGCGGTTTCCGCCGCGGTGCGCTCGTCGCGCAGCTGCTGCAGCTCTTCATCCATCGCGTGCAGCCGCGCTTCGGCCTGCTCAAGCTCGGCGGCCAGCGATGCAAGTTCACTGTCGGCTTCGTTGAGGCTGTTCTGCACCGGCGCGAGATTCAATGCACCAAACTCCGCCTCCAGCCGCTTCAGCCGCTCCTCGCCCTGAAAGCGCGCGCGCTCCAGCTGCTGCACGCGCACGCGCTCGGCTTCGGTCTGCGTCAGCGGCGCCTCGGCGTCCTGCTGGAAGCTGTCCCAGCGACGTTGTTCCTCGTGCGCATCGTCTTCACTTTCGATCAGCGTCGACTGTGTCGCGGTTTCGTGCTCTTCGGCGCTGAGCGCCTGCTGCTCAAGCTCGGTGAGCTGGCGCGCCGCTTCTTCAAGACGCTGGCGTTCACGCTGCTCGCGCGCATCGAACTCGCCGAGCTGGCGATTGATCTGGTCAAGCTCGCGCACCTTGAGCTGCTGCAACTCGCGCGCGTGCTGCAGGCTCTGCTCCTGACGTGCGAGCGCAGCTTCAGCCTCGTAAACCTTGCTCTGCTCGTCTCCCAGTTTCTGTGCCTGCGCACGCTGTTCGATCTCGGCGGCGACGCGCGCCTCGCTGCTGTGATGGACGCGCGTGCGCGCCGCTTCCAGCGCCTGCTCGAAATCGGTGATCGCGGTTTCCTGGCCGCGACCGGAATCCTCGAACTGGCGCATGCGCAGCGCGAGGATTTCCGCACGCAGCTGGCGCTCCTGGGTCTTCAGGTCGCGATATTTCTCGGCGTTCGCCGCCTGCTTGGTCAGCACTTCGAGACGCTGCTGGATTTCCGAACGCAGATCGTTGAGGCGCGAGAGGTTCTCACGTGTCTGCTTGATACGCGATTCGGTTTCCTTGCGGCGATCCTTGTATTTTGAAATGCCCGCGGCTTCTTCCAGCCACTGCCGCAACTCTTCGGGCTTGGCCTCGATCATCCGCGAGACCATGCCTTGCTCGATGATCGCGTACTGGTTCTTGCCGCCGAGACCGGTGCCAAGGAACAGATCGGTGACGTCGCGCTTCAGGCACTTGCGGCTGTTCAGGTAGTACTGCGAATTGCCGTCGCGCATCAGTTCGCGGCGCACGGAGATTTCCGCATAGGCCGCGAACGGGCCGGCGATCTGCCCATCGGAGTTGTCGAAGATCAGCTCGACCGACGCACGACCGACCGGCTTGCGGGTCTTCGAGCCATTGAAGATCACGTCCTCGGCGTCGGCCGAGCGCAGGTTCTTCATGCTGGTTTCGCCGAGCACCCAGCGCACGGCGTCGATCACGTTGGATTTGCCGCAACCGTTCGGCCCGACCACACCGGTCAGGTTCGACGGCAACGGCAGATGCGTCGGGTCCACGAAAGACTTGAACCCGGCGAGTTTGATGCCCGAAAGTCGCATGCGTTTGGAGATCTCTGGCCGGCCACGCCGGCCTTCGCCTTGTTTATTCGATGGTATTGCGGCCGGTTCGACGGCTTCTGATAGCCGCTAGTGTAAATTATGCGCCACGCCGCGGCAGCGATCCGACGATCACTCGATCACGCGCCTTTTCCTTGACTTCCAGCCGAGTTCCGCCCATGCCCAGCCAGCCCAGCAAAACACTGGAAACCTTTCCGAATCCGGCGCCGCAGCGTGATTTCTGCATTCGCATGCGCATCCCGGAATTCACGTGCCTGTGCCCGATGACCGGCCAACCGGACTTCGGCACGCTGTATCTGGAGTACGTCGCCGACAAGAAGTGCGTGGAGCTGAAAGCGCTGAAAATGTACATCTGGAGCTTCCGCAACGAGGGCTGCTTCCACGAGGCGGTCACCAACCAGATTCTCGATGATCTGGTCAAGGCAATCGCGCCGCGCTACCTGCGCCTGACGGCGGTGTTCAATGTGCGCGGCGGCATTTACACGCACGTGACCGCCGAGCATCAGAAGAAGAGCTGGAAAGGCCAGCTGCCGCCTCCGGCCTGGCACGTCGATCCGACCGGCGCCGGTCAGACGCCGATGTAGGAGCGCGCCTTGCGCGCGACTTCGGGGGCGGATCGCGCCCAAGGCGCGCTCCTACGGGATATCCTGCAAACCATTGCGCCTACGCGCACTCAGGCTGGATAGCCGGTGATGCGGCGAATGCTCTGATACAACGGCTGCAGGCGGCCGTACATCTGGCTGTAGACCTCGCGGTACAGCGCGTCGTAGATCTTCACCGCTGCCGGATCGGGTTCGAAGCGCCGGCCGACACGCGTCATTGCCCGCACTGCGGTCGCGTGGTCGGCGTGCCAGCCGAGGCCGACCGCGGCGTTGATCGCCGCACCGAGCCCGGAGGTTTCGTAGATCGATGGTCGTTCGGCTGGGCGATTGAAGACATCAGCGGTGATCTGCATCGCGGTGTCCGATTGCGAGCCGCCACCGGCCACGCGCAGCAGACGGATCGGTCGACGCAGTTTGCGCTCGATCTGTTCACAACCGCCACGCAAACCGTAGATCAGGCCTTCGAGGATCGCGCGATACAGATGCGCGCGCGTATGCACATCGCCGAAGCCGATGATCGCACCCTTGGCTTCCGGCCCCGGGAAGCGCACACCCGGCGACCAGTACGGTTGCAGTGTCAGCCCCATGGCCCCTGGCGGCACCGCCCGGATCAGCTCATCAAACAGCACCTCGACCGCAACGCCGCGCTCGGTGGCGAGACGCTCCTCGTGCATCGCGAACTCGCGACGAAACCAGCTGACCATCCAGAAGCCGCGATAGATCTGGATCTCGGTATTCCATGCATTCGGCTGCGCCGCCGGATACGCCGGCACCAGCCGCTGCACTTCGAGATAGCGCGACTGCGTGGTGTTGATCGTCGCCGTCGTGCCGAAACTGAGTTGTGCGACATCGGCATCGACCACGCCCGAGCCGAGCACCTCGCAAGCCTTGTCGGCCGCCGCCGCGATCAGCGGCACGCCAGCGGGCAGGCCCAGCGCATCGGCGGCTTGCGCCGTCAGTGCACCGAGCGTTTGCGACGGCGCACGCAGATCGGGCAATTGTTCGCGGCGCACCGCCAACGCGCGCCACTTGAAGTCACGCGGTCCGGCCCAGGTCAGGCGCTTGTAGTCGAACGGCAGATAACCGACCTGAGACCCGGACGAATCGACATAGTCGCCGCACAACCGCCAGTTCAACCAGCCGGACAAGAGCAGAAAATGCGCAGTGTCGCGCCACAGTTCAGGTTGATTCTCGGCAAGCCAGTTCGCTTCAGCCTCGCGCTGTACCTGCGTGATCAGGGTGTGCGCACCGGCCAGCCGGAACGCCGTATTCCACGCCAGGCCCAGATCGGGCGGATGTTCGGCACGCCGCTGATCGAGCCACACGATCGCCGGACGCAAGACGCGGCCGGCCGCGTCGAGACAGACGACCGTCGAGCGTTGCGTGGTGAGCGTGACCGCGGCGATGTCTTGCGGTTTGACTTCCCCGCCACGCCACAGCGTTTGGCAGCAATCGACGATTGCACGCCAATAGATTTCGGGATCCTGTTCGGCCCAGCCCGGTTGCGGCGATTCATAGGTTTTTGCGAAGACCTGCTGCGCCTTGGCAAGCAGTTCGCCCTGTGCATCGAACACCAGCGCTCGCGCGCTTTGTGTGCCGACATCAATGCTGAGGATCTGGCGTGCACTCATGGCGATGGCGGCGCGTGGTTCTGCTGCCAGAGCATGCGATAGCGCTCGCACTCACGCAGCCAGCGCGCATCGTCCCAACCCAATTCCTGACGACAGACCTCACCGATCCGCGGCAATAGCGCCGCACCACCCTGCGCACTGACAAGGCCGATACGCGTCCGTCGCAACAGCAGGTCGTCAAGATGCACGACGGCTTCGTGTGCGAGCGACCAGCGCAGTTCGGCAAGACTGTACGGCGTGTCGCCGAGCGCGGTCCGCT
>DATCXY010000024.1:0-13824 GCA_036570585.1 Solimonas sp.
ACCGATCTCGCACGCGCCGTGCTCGCCGTACTGATGTACGGCTGTGCGCCGAGCCCGCGACCTCGGTCCTGCTCACAACGCCCTCTTCGCATCATCGGCGCTCTGCGCTCGCCGCCTGCGGCGGCATTGCCGCGCTAGTGCACTGATCGCCATGAAGCTTGAGCTGCCGCCACTTGCGCCGCGCGCGCGCGTCTGGGTTGCGCTCAGTGGCGGGCTTGATTCGACGGTGCTGCTGCACCTTCTGCACGAGGCTGGCGTGCCGAATCTACGTGCGGTGCATGTTCATCATGGTTTGCAGGCGGCGGCGAACGGCTGGGTGCGCGAGGTGCGACGCGGCTGCCGCGCGCTGAAGGTGCCGCTGACAGTGTGTCGCGTGCAGGTCGATCCGCGTCATGCCGGTGGGCCGGAGGCGGCGGCGCGCGAGGCGCGCTATGCCGCTTTCAAGGGCTTGCTGCGTGGCGGAGATCTGTTGGTGACCGCACACCATCGCGATGACCAGGCCGAAACGGTGTTGCTGCGCGCCTTGCGCGGTACCGGCATCGGCGGGCTGGCGGCGATGCCCGCACTGACGGCATTCGGCGCCGGACAATTGTGGCGGCCTCTACTCGCGCATTCGCGTGCCGAACTGCACGCCGCTGGCGAGCAGCGTGGCTTGCACTGGATCGATGATCCGCACAATGTCGATCCGCGGTATGCCCGCTCGTATCTGCGCAGCGAGGTGATGCCGCGCTTGGCCACGCACTGGCCGCAGGCGACGATCAGTCTGGCTCGGCTTGCACATCGCGCCGCCGATGCTGAGGTGCTGGCTTCAGCCTTGGCCGACATCGATTTGCGCGCGCTGCGACAGGGTCAGGGCTGGTCGATTGCCGGGCTGCTGGCGCTGGACCCGGTGCGCCGTCGCAATGCGCTACATCACGCCTGGACCGCACAGGGCTGGCCGGCGCCATCGGAAGCCCGGCTGCTCCGGCTTGATCGCGAGATTCTCGGTGCACGCGGCGATGCACAGCCGCTGCTGCGCCACGAAACAGGCGAGGTTCGGCGTTTCCGTGATCGCTTGTACTTGCTGCCGCATCTGCCGCGCGTTCCCGAGGGCGAATGGTGCTGGCCGACACGACGGCGCGCTTTCGATCTGCCTGACGGCCTCGGCCGCTTGAAACTGGATGCGGTGCCGACGGCTGCGCTGCGCGTCAGCTTTGCGCGCGGCGGTGAGCGCCTGAAGCCTGCCGGACAGGTCCACACCCGTAGCCTCAAGCAGCTCTGCCAGACGGCCGGAATCCCGCCGTGGGTGCGCGTGCGGATGCCGCTGATCTCCGCTGGCGACGAGCTGGTGGCGATCGCCGGCTACTGGCGTAGCGCAAAAGCGGTCGCGCTGGGCCTCGATCCGGAATGGCAGACCACGCTCGCTGGCGCAGGCGCCATGGGCATTTCCGGCGCATCGGCATGATGGCGCCCTTTGAGTGCGCGCCGGCTAAAGCGTAAAATCGACGAAACCCACCGCCTTCCCCAATCCCATGCCCGACGCGGCGCATCAGACGCGATTCGTTTTTGTCACCGGGGGCGTGGTGTCCTCGCTCGGTAAAGGTATCTCGGCCGCTTCGCTGGGTGCTGTGCTGGAGTCGCGCGGACTCAAGGTCAGCATGATCAAGCTCGACCCCTACATCAACGTCGATGCAGGCACGATGAGCCCGTTCCAGCATGGCGAAGTGTTCGTCACCGAGGATGGCGCCGAAACCGACCTCGATCTCGGTCACTACGAACGCTTCCTGCGTGGCAAGACCACGCGCTATTCGAACATGACCACCGGTCAGATCTACCGCAACGTGCTCGACAAGGAGCGGCGTGGCGATTATCTCGGCAAGACAGTGCAGGTCATCCCGCACATCACCGACGAAATCCAGGCCGGCATCCGCCGCGGCGTCAACGGTGCCGACATTTGCATGGTCGAGATCGGCGGCACGGTCGGCGACATCGAGTCGCTGCCGTTTCTTGAGGCGATCCGCCAGATGGCAGTCGAGATCGGGCGCAAGGATGCGATGTTCCTGCATCTGACGCTGCTGCCGTTCGTGAAGGCATCCGGTGAACTGAAAACCAAACCGACGCAGCATTCGGTCAAGGAGCTGCGCGGCATCGGTATCCAGCCGGATGTGCTGATCTGCCGGACCGAGCGACCGATTCCGGACGCCGAACGCCGCAAGATCTCGCTGTTCACCAACGTGCCGTATCAATCGGTGATCGCCGCGATCGACATGGACGATATCTACAAGATTCCGGGCTGGCTGCATCAGCAGAATCTCGATCAGATCGTCATCGACCACTTTGGTCTCGATGCGTTGCCGGCCGATCTGTCGGCCTGGGAGCGCGTCGTTGAAGCGCGCCAGAATGCCGATACGGAAGTACAGGTGGCGATGGTCGGCAAGTACGTCGATCTCGCCGATGCCTACAAGTCGCTGAATGAAGCGCTGCATCACGCCGGTCTGCATACCGGCGCGCGCGTCAAGATCCGCTACATCGAATCCGAAGCGGTCGAAACCGAATCGTCGCGCATCCTGCAGGGCATGGACGCGATCCTCTTGCCGGGCGGCTTCGGTGAGCGCGGCATTGAAGGCAAGATCATGGCGGCGCGCTATGCGCGCGAGAACAACATTCCGTATCTCGGCATCTGTCTCGGCATGCAGGTCGCGGTGATCGAGTACGCGCGCAATGTCTGCGGCCTGCCGCGCGCGCATTCGACCGAATTCGATCTGAAGACGCCGGACCCGGTGATCGGCCTGATTACCGAATGGCAGGACGAGGCTGGCCGCAAGCAGCAGCGCGACGCCGGCTCGGACAAGGGCGGCACGATGCGCCTCGGCTCGCAGGCCTGCCGGCTCAAGGCCGGCTCGAAGTCACGCGCGCTGTACAACGCCGAGATCATTCGCGAGCGGCATCGCCATCGCTACGAGTTCAACAACAACTACAAGCAGATCCTGTCTGACCACGGCATGGATCTGGTCGCCGAATCGGCCGAGAATGAACTGGTCGAGATGGTCGAGCTGCCGAATCACCCGTTCTTCGTCGGCTGCCAGTTTCATCCGGAATTCACGTCGACGCCGCGCGATGGCCATCCGTTGTTCGAAGGTTTCGTCAAGGCCGCGCGCGAGCATCATCGGGCCAACCAGCCGGCACAGAGCGCACCGGCACCGGTAGCCGCTTCGAGCGCAAAAGTCGCCTGAAGCTCGCGAGAGGCAAGAAAAATGGCCGGCGCGAGCCGGCCTTTTCTTTGGCAGTGAGCGCCGTGTCGGGCCGCCCTTCTATTCGATTTCCAGCGGCGCGAAGCCTTTCACCAGCTCGTCGAGCGCCTTGAGCTGGGCGAGGAACGGCTCCAGCTTGTCCAGCGGCAGGGCACTGGGGCCGTCGCACTTGGCTTCGTCGGGATTCGGGTGCGCTTCGAGAAACAGGCCGGCCAGGCCCGTGGCAAGGCCGGCCCGTGCCAGATCGAGCACTTGCGCGCGGCGTCCGCCGGACGCTGCCGCGCCGGGATCGCGCTGCTGCAAGGCGTGGGTCACATCGAAGATCACCGGCAGGCCTGTCACCTTCTTCATGACGCCGAAGCCGAGCATGTCGACGACCAGATTGTCGTAGCCGAAGCAGGTGCCGCGATCGCAGAGGATGATCTGTTCGTTGCCGGCTTCGCGGAACTTCTCGACGATGTTGCCGATCTGGCTCGGGCTGAGGAACTGCGGTTTCTTGATGTTGACGACGCGGCCGGTTTTTGCGAGCGCCACCACGAGGTCGGTCTGTCGCGCGAGAAAGGCCGGGAGTTGCAGAACGTCGACGACTTCGGCGACTGGCGCGGCCTGCCAGGGTTCGTGCACGTCGGTGATCAGCGGTACGCCGAACTCGGCCTTCACGGCTTCGAAAATCCGCAGGCCTTCTTCGAGGCCGGGGCCGCGATAGGAGTGGATCGACGAGCGGTTGGCCTTGTCGAAACTGGCCTTGAAGACGTAGGGAATGCCCAGTTTCCTGGTGACACGCACGTACTCTGCGGCGGCCTGCAGGGCGATGTCTTTCGATTCGAGGACGTTGATGCCGCCGAAAAGGACGAACGGCGCCGCGTTTCCGACGACGATGTTCTGAATGTGGATAGTCGCGGGCATGCTCTCGCCTGATGAAAAAATTTGCGGCAGTGTCCGCGACGCATCGTGAGGCGTCAACGAGACTTCGCGCCGGTCGGGAACAATGGCGCGGCGCGCGGCTTGCGCGGTATGACGGCCGAGGACGCCACACGCTAGAATTCGCGACCTTTTCCAGCTATCGGAGCGCGCGCCCCCCATGTCGAAGATCGTCAAAGTCACTGCCCTGGAAATCATCGATTCGCGCGGCAATCCGACGGTGGAAGCCGAAGTCGAACTCGAATCCGGTGTCGTAGGCCGCGCAGCATCGCCGAGCGGTGCGTCGACGGGTACGCGTGAGGCGGTCGAGTTGCGCGATGGCGCGCCGAAGAAAGGCAAGGCTCGCTATTTCGGCAAGGGCGTGAAGAAAGCCGTTGCCAATGTCGAAGGTCCGCTCGCCAGGGTCGTGACCGGACTCGACGCGCAGGAGCAGGCTGTGGTCGATCAGGCGATGATCGATGCCGACGGTACCGCCAACAAGTCCAAGCTTGGCGCCAATGCGATCCTCGCGGTGTCGCTGGCGACCGCCAAGGCGGCCGCCGAAGAAAACTTCCTGCCGCTGTTCCAGCACCTCGGCGGCATTTCGAGCGTGACGCTGCCGGTGCCGATGATGAACGTCATCAATGGCGGCGCGCATGCCGACAACAACATCGACATCCAGGAATTCATGATCCTGCCGGTCGGTGCGCCGAGTTTTTCCGAAGCGCTGCGTTACGGTGCCGAAATCTTTCACACGCTGAAGAAGGTGTTGCACAGCCGCAAGCTCAGCACCGCGGTCGGTGACGAAGGCGGCTTTGCGCCGAACCTGCCGTCGAACGTTGCAGCGCTCGACTGCCTGCTTGAGGCGATCGAGAAGGCCGGCTTCAAGCCGGGCAAGGACATCTATCTCGGCCTCGACGTCGCGTCGAGCGAGTTCTACGCCAAGGGCAAGTACAACCTGCATGGTGAAGGCAAGAGCTACACCAGCGAACAGTTTGCCGACTACCTTGCCGGTATCTGCGCGAAGTATCCGGTGATCTCGGTCGAGGACGGTTGTGCGGAAGGCGACTGGAAAGGCTGGAAATACCTGACCGAGAAGCTTGGCAACAAGGTGCAGCTGGTCGGCGACGATCTGTTCGTCACCAACACCACGATCCTCGCCGAAGGCATCATTCGCGGTGTCGCCAATTCGATCCTGATCAAGCCGAACCAGATCGGCACGCTGACCGAAACGCTGGAAGCGATCCAGATGGCGACCGACGCCGGTTACAGCAGCGTGGTTTCGCATCGCTCAGGTGAAACCGAGGACGCGACGATCGCCGACATCGCGGTCGGCACCACGGCGACACAGATCAAGACCGGCTCGCTGTGTCGTTCCGATCGCATGGCCAAGTACAATCAGCTGCTGCGGATCGAACGCAAGCTCGGCAAGCGGGCGCGCTACCCGGGCGCCGGCGCGTTTCCGATCGCGCTGTAAGCGGCTAGACTCGGCGCATGGCCCAACGCGTCATTCTTGCCGTCCTCGCCACGCTGCTGCTCGGTCTGCAGTGGCGGCTGTGGGTCGCCAACGGCGGCATCGCGCACACGCACAGGCTCAAGGGCGAAGTCGCGCAGCAAGCGGCCGAGAACGAAAGCCTGCGTGCGCGCAACGCAACGCTCGACGCCGAAGTCCAGGATCTGAACTCCGGCGTCGTTGCGATCGAGGGCCGCGCGCGCACGACGATGGGCATGATCAAGGAAGGCGAGACCTTCTATCTGGTCGTCCAGCGCTGATACGAAGCGCGCGCATCGTGCCATCAACAGCGCGTTACTGGGCCGTCATTCCGGCCGCCGGCGGCGGTACGCGCATGGCCAGCGGTCGCCCCAAGCAATATCTGCCGCTGCATGGCCGCGCGCTGATCGAATGGTCGCTGGCGCCGTTTCTCGACGCCGAATGGATCGACGGCGTGGTATTGGTGCTGGCGCGTCACGACAACGGTTTCGCGCAACTGCCGATTGCGCGGCATCCGCGCATCATCACGACCGTCGGTGGCGGCGCACGCGCCGATTCGGTGTTGGCTGGCCTTGAGGCCGTCATCGCGCGGACAACCGCGTTTCGCGAGGTACACGTGTTGGTCCATGATGCGGCGCGTCCCTGCGTGCAGGCGGCGGATATCGACCGGCTCTGCGAAGAGGCCGACGACGAACACGGCGGTATTCTCGCGCTGCCGGTCAGCGACACGCTCAAGCGCAGTCGCCAGCATCGCATTGCCGAGACGCTTGATCGCGCCGCGATCTGGCGTGCGCAGACGCCGCAGCTGTTTCGCCTGGAATTACTGATGCAGGCCCTCAGCTCATGCAAGGCGCGCGGTCTGGAAGTTACCGATGAAGCCAGCGCGATGGAGCAGCACGGCCACAGGCCGCGGCTGGTGCGCGGCAGCGAGGCCAACATCAAGGTGACCTACCCGGAGGATCTGCAACTCGCACAGTTCTGGTTGCAGCAACAGGAACGACCACGATGAGGCCAGCATGAACCCTTCGACACGCGCAGGACCGGGGCTGCGAATCGGCCATGGCTACGACACGCATCGACTCGAAGCGGGCGACGGCGTGCAACTCGGCGGTGTGTTCATTGCCTGCGAATATCGCATCGTCGCGCATTCCGATGGTGATGCGCTCATCCACGCGCTCTGTGATGCGCTGCTCGGCGCGATCGCCGGCGGTGATATCGGCAAGCTGTTTCCGGACCATGACCCGCAATACAAGGGCATCGACAGCCGGCGGCTGCTCGACGAAGTCATGCGTCGTGTGCGTGATGCCGGTTACCGCGTCGCCAATGCCGACCTGACGCTGATCGCGCAGGCACCGCGCGTTTCCGCGCATACCGCCGCGATGTGCGCTCAACTCGCGGATGGCCTGGGCGTGGCGATCGATCGCGTCAACGTCAAGGCGACCACCAACGAAGGCATGGACGCGATCGGTGCCAGGCAGGGCCTTGCCGCGCATGCGGTCGTGCTGCTCGAAGCGGCCTGAAATACATTTGCGAGCGTATTGGCTGCGCCCCTAGACTGCGACATGGACGCAGACGAGAAACCGCGTCGTCGGCCACGCGGTCGCCCCGACACGCGTGAGGCGATCCTGAGCTGTGCGCAGGCGTTGCTGCAGCAGCGCGGGTTCAACGGCTTCAGTTATCAGCACATTGCCGCCGAGCTGGGTCTGCGCACCGCGGCCATTCACTACCACTTCCCGGCCAAGGACGATCTGGGTGTCGCACTGGTGCGTCGCTACCGCGACAACTTCCAGAACTGGATGCACGATCAGCATTTCAGCGGGACCGGCTGGGCGCGACTGCAGGGCTATTTCGGCACGTACCTGAGCTATCTCGAAATCGGGGAAGGCCGGCTCTGTCCGGGCGGCGTGTTCGGCTCGGATTTCGGTGTGCTCAGCGACGAGATGCGCACCGAGGCGCGGATGTTGATGCGCGAGACTTACGGCTGGCTGATGCTGACGCTCGAGGAAGGCCGCCGCGATGGCAGCATGCGCTTTGAAGGGGATGCCCACGACAAGGCGCTGGTGGTCGGGGCCGCGCTACAGGGTGGTCTGCAGATCGCGCGGCTCTCCGGCGCACACCGTTTCCGGCATCTATTGAACCAGCTCGAATTCGAACTGACCGGCAACAAGCCGCAGTCCGGGCCGCTTCCGTAGTGCGCCGAGACCCGTAGCAGCGCTGCTTCGGCGCGCCCGTGGCGCAAGCCAAATCTCGCAGGTCGCGCCGAAGCGACGCTCCTGCGGGAGCTTCCGTCGCAGGTCTGCGCGGCTTCAGCTCGCCCGCAACAGCACGTAGATCGCGCCCATCCCGCCATCGACGACGCGTGCCGTGCAATAGGCGATGACGTCCTTGCGGCGGCGCAACCAGCTGCCGAGCAGCGCCTTGATCACCGGACCGCTGTTCGGCGAGCCGTTGCCCTTGCCGTGGATGATGCGCACGCAGCGCAGATTCCGGTCATGGCAATGCGCGATGAACTGCGTGACCGCGAGTTTGGCGCGATCGCGGTTATGGCCGTGCAGATCGAGCTCGCCGTCGATGCGGTAGTGGCCTCGGCGCAGGCGACGCATCACCGCGTCCTGCACGCCGGGCACGCGGTAGTGCAGGGTGTCGCCGCTTTCGATTTCGTCGGGCTCGGTGTCGGCAAGCAGCTCGCGCAGCACGTCGAGCTCGTCCAGTTGGCGCTGGCGCGCGATCGGTTGCGGCGCAGGCTTGTTCGTGCCAGCACGCGCAGTGGGCCGGTGCCGGCGTACGCCGAGCATCGCGAGGCGGAACAGCGCGTTGTCGTCGTCCGCGGTTCTTCGATTGGGATCGTCGCTCACGGCGGGATGAAGGCTCGATTCCGTGGTGTGCCGAATCATATCCGGTAAACTCACGAAACTTTGTAGTTTTGCCTTCATGAAAATCCTGCTTTCGAACGACGACGGTTGCCAGGCGCCGGGCTTGCGCTGCCTGCGCGATCAACTGCGGACGCGCCACGAAGTTGCGGTTGTGGCGCCGGATCGCAACCGCAGCGGCGCCAGCAACTCGCTGACGATCATGAATCCCTTGCGCGTGCAGCGGCACGATGACGGCAGCCTTTGCGTCGACGGCACGCCGACCGACTGCGTGCATCTGGCGCTGACCGGATTGGCCGACCTGAAGCCGGACATCGTCGTGTCCGGCATCAACGCCGGTGCCAATCTGGGCGACGACACGCTGTACTCCGGAACCGTCGCTGCGGCGATGGAAGGCCGTCATCTGGGGTTTGCGGCGATCGCGGTGTCGACGGTCTCGATCCAGCCGCAACATTTCGAGACGGCGGCACGCGTGACGCTGCGACTGCTCGAACAGATTCAACGACAGCCGATTCCCGGTGACACCATCCTCAACGTCAATGTGCCGGATCTGCCGTGGCAGCAGTTGCAGGGCTTTGCGGTGACACGCGCCGGCAATCGCCACCGCGCCGAGACGACGCTGCAGACGACCGATCCGCGCGGCCGCACGATTTACTGGATCGGCACCGCCGGCGCCGAGGCCGACTGTGGCCCGGGCACGGACTTTCACGCGATTGCCGCTGGCAAGGTATCGATCACGCCGCTGCTGGTCGACCTGACCCGCCACAACATGCTGGAGCATCTGTCGCAATGGGCGACGCATCTATGATTTCGCGCGGCAGCACGCGTCAGACACCGAACTCGGTCAGTGCCGCACGTGCGCGCCTGCTTGATGAGATGAAGAAGGCCGGCGTCAGCGATCCGGCCGTGCTCGCGGCGGTCGCCAAGGTGCCACGCGAGCAGTTTGTCGATGACGCACTGAAGAATCGCGCGTACGAGAACAACGCCTTGCCGATCGGTCATGCGCAAACCATCTCGCAGCCGGTAATGGTGGCTTTCATGACGCAGGCGCTGACGCAGGGCCGCAAGCTCGAGCGCGTGCTCGAAATCGGCACCGGCAGCGGCTACCAGACGGCAGTGCTCGCCGAGTTGGTCGGCACCGTGTTCACGGTCGAGCGCATCAAGCCGTTGTCGGAACTGGCGCGGCAGCGGCTGTCGGCGCTGCGATATCGCAATGTGCATTTCGGCTATGCCGATGGCACCAAAGGCTGGCTGCCTTATGGTCCGTACGCAGGTATTCTGGTCACCGCGGGCGCCGAGAGCGTACCGCCGGCGCTGATCGAGCAGCTCGCCCCCGGTGGTCGTCTGGTGATTCCGGTCGGACCGTCCGGCCGTCAGTCGCTGAAGCTGGTTGAACGTCGCGGGGCGTCGGTGCGCGAACAGGACCTGGGCTGGGTCAGCTTCGTGCCGCTGCTGTCCGGCAAGATCTAGGGCGCACTCGGATGATCGTCGCCTGGGTTGAACAATACGTAGCGCATCTCGGCTATCTGGAGATCTTTTTCCTGATGGCGCTGGAATCGAGTCTGGTGCCGATTCCGTCGGAGCTGGTGATGATTCCGGCCGGCTATCTGGCGGCGCAGGGCTCGCTCGATCCGCTGCTCGCGACGCTTGCCGGCGGCAGCGGCTCGCTACTCGGCGCAAGCGCGAACTACCTGTTCGGTCGTTACGCGGGCCGCGCATTCCTGCTGCGCTACGGTAAGTATTTTCTGATCGACGAGCGCAAATATCACGAGGCCGAAAAGTTGTTCCTGCGCAACGCGCAATGGGCGACGTTCATTGGCCGTTTCATTCCGGTGATCCGGCACCTGATCTCGTTGCCGGCCGGCGTGTTCGGCATGCGTCTGCTACCGTTCGCGGTGATCACATGGATAGGCGCGACGCTCTGGTGTGGAGTGCTGGTGGCGCTGGGTTTTCATTTCGGCGAATCGGTGGCGGTGCTGATCCGCCACTGGTCGAACGAGATCGGCATCGTGGCCTGTGTGATTGTCGGCCTGTTTGTGTTGAGATTCCTGTTGAAGGGACGCAAACCACCAGCGCGCGGCTAGCGCGCCGAACCGGAAAACGATCTGCGCATGATCCCTGCGATGAAGATGCGGCTGTTGTATCTGATGCTCGCCATGCTTGCGTTGCAGGGCTGCGCCGGCTGGGCGTCATGGGACAAGCCGAATCGCCGACCCGTGACCGAGGCGGACGTGGTGCCGGACCGCATGCCGGGGCCGAATGAATATGTCGTCCGGCGCGGCGATACCGTCTACGCGATCGCGTTTCGTCACAATCTCGATGTGCGCGCGCTGGCACGCTGGAACGGCATCGGCACTGATTATCTGATTCATCCCGGCGAGGTGCTGCGCCTCAAGGCGCCGCGCGTCCAGACCGCACCGCCGCGACAGCAGATCGGCGCGATGCAGACCCGGCCGATCCGTGATGCGGATAGCCCGCGCGCGCAGATCGTCACTGGCGATGCGCCGGCACCGGTCGCCGCCTCGGTCGCGCCGCCAGCCGATGACGATGATGCCAAGGCCGGTGGCTATGCCTGGGTATGGCCGGTCAACAAGGCGCCGGTGATGCGTGGCTTCGGCCAGCAGGGCAGCAAGGGGGTCGACTTCGGTGGCGTGGTCGGGCAGCCGGTGTTCGCGGCGGCACCGGGACGCGTCGTCTACAGTGGCAATGCGCTGAAGGGTTATGGCGAGCTGATCATCATCAAGCACGACGAGGTTTATCTGTCGGCTTACGGCTACAACAGCAAGCGTTACGTCAAGGAAGGCGACATCGTTACCGCTGGCCAGCCGATCGCGGAAATGGGGCTCGGGCCGGAGAACAAGCCGACGCTGCACTTCGAGATCCGGCAGAAGGGTGAGCCGATCAGCCCGGCGAGCAAGCTGCCGGCACGGACGGGTGCATGACACTGGCGGGCCGGTTGCGCGCCACAGTGTGTCAAATCCAGTTCTGACAAGGGTTTACGCGCCGGTTCTCGGTTGCGGGAAAACCCCCGACTTGATTTAATACCGCCCCTTTTTCGTTCCGCTGCGGAACGGAAATCCCATCGCCGCATTCCACCCGCCAAGGTTCCCGTGAAAACCGTCTTCCCGCGCATCCAGCGCTTGCCTCCTTACGTCTTCAACATCGTTGGCGATCTGAAGAAGGCAGCCCGAGCTCGCGGCGACGATGTCATCGATTTTTCGATGGGCAATCCGGACCAGCCGACGCCCAAGCACATCCTCGACAAGCTGGTCGAGGCTTCGGTGCGTGGCACCGACTCCGACTACGTCAAGCCGGAGCTGCACGACGAAGAAGGCGTGCATACGCATCGCTATTCGGTATCGAAGGGCATTCCGCGCCTGCGTCGTGCGATGGCGCGCTGGTACAAGCAGCGCTATGACGTTGACCTTGATCCCGAGAGCGAAGTCATCGCCACGATCGGCTCCAAGGAAGGTCTCGCGCATCTGGCGTTCGCGACGCTCGGTGCCGGTGATGTGGTGCTGGTGCCGAATCCCGCGTATCCGATCCATCCGTACGGCGTGGTGCTCGCCGGCGCCGACGTGCGCCATGTGCGGATGACGCCGGACGTCGACTTCTTCGAGGAATTGCAGAAGGCGATCAAGGAATCGTGGCCGGCGCCGAAGATGCTGATCCTGAACTTCCCGGGCAATCCGACCACGCAGTGCGTTGATCTGGATTTCTTCGAGAAGGTGGTTGCGATCTGCCGCGAGAACGAAATCTGGCTGGTGCACGATCTGGCATATGCCGACATCGTGTTCGACGGCTACAAGGCGCCGAGCGTGATGCAGGTGCCGGGCGCCAAGGACGTCGCCGTCGAGTTCTTCACGCTGTCGAAGAGCTACAACATGCCCGGCTGGCGCGTCGGCTTCATGGTCGGCAATCCGGTGCTGGTCAACGCGCTCGCGCGCATCAAGAGCTATCTCGACTACGGCATGTTCACGCCGATCCAGGTCGCCGCGATCGCCGCGCTGGAAGGCCCGCAGGACTGCGTCGCCGAAATTCGCAATATGTACGAACACCGCCGCAATGTGCTGTGCGATGGACTCAATGCGGCTGGCTGGAAAGTCGAAAAGCCGAAGGCGACGATGTTCGTCTGGGCCGAGATCCCCGAGCCGTTCAAGGCGATGGGTTCGCTTGAATTCGCGAAGAAGCTGATGGAAGAGGCCAAGGTTGCGGTCTCGCCGGGCATCGGCTTCGGTGAATATGGCGACACGCACGTGCGCTTCGCGCTGATCGAAAACGAACATCGCACGCGGCAGGCAATCCGCGGCATCAAGAAGATGCTGAAAGAGGCAAATGCGTGATTCGCGATGGGGGATTCATGATGGGCAAAAGCACGTCACGAAACGCCGCCACGAATCACGCATCACAAATCAAGAATCATGGTTCAATGAATAAAGCGATCAGAGTCGGTGTCATCGGGCTGGGTACGGTAGGTCAGGGTGTTTTGCGCCTGCTGAAGAACAACGCCGACGAAATCGCGCGTCGCGTCGGTCGGCCGCTGACGGTGACGCATGTGTCGGTGCGCGATGCCAGCAAGTCGCGCGACTGCGACTTGTCCGGCATCACCACGCTCGCCGATGCGATGCAGCTTGCGCGTGACGCCGATGTCGATGTGATCGTCGAGGCGATTGGCGGCATCAGCCCGGCGCGCGAACTGATCGAGGCGGCCGTCGCTCGCGGCAAGTCGGTGGTCACCGCCAACAAGGCATTGATCGCGGAAGACGGCAATCGCATCTTCGCGGCGGCGCGCAAGACCGGCGCGAGCATCGGCTTCGAGGCGGCGGTCGCGGGCGGCATTCCGGTGATCAAGGCCGTGCGTGAAGGGCTCGCCGGAAATCGCATCGAACGTCTTGCCGGCATCATCAACGGTACCTGCAACTACATCCTGACGCAGATGCAGGAGAAGGGTGAAGCATTCGACGACGCACTGCGCGACGCGCAACGGCTCGGCTACGCCGAAGCCGATCCGACCTTCGATATCGAAGGCATGGACTCGGCACACAAGCTGACGATCCTCGCCAGCATCGCGTTCGGCATTCCGCTCGACTACGCATCGGTCGCGGTTGAAGGCATCACGCGCGTGGTGCCGCAGGACATCCAGATCGCGCAGGTGTTCGGTTACCGCATCAAGCTGCTGGGTATTGCCAAGCGCAGCGCGGCCGGTGTCGAGTTGCGTGTGCATCCGACGCTGGTGCCGGATACGGCCTTGCTCGCCAAGGTTGACGGCGTGTTGAACTCGGTGGTCGTGCGCGGCGATGCAGTGGGTGAAGTCGGTTTTTACGGCCGTGGC
>DATCXY010000025.1:0-2421 GCA_036570585.1 Solimonas sp.
GAAAATCGCGTATTTCTTCTAAATTTTGTGATTGACTACATAAAAACAGGCATATTATTATTGAATCCGGTCATGCCCGACCGCGGAGGCGCGGTGGGCCGGGCCGGATGTCCCGCGTTCCGCGCGGGTCCTTCGATCAGCAAGACAGAACCCGATCTGTCGTGGAGTTTTCGGTATGAGATTCCAAGCACCGCAGCGCCCCTGGTTGCCGCGTCGGCCGGTCATCGTTGGCGATCATCTGTTTGAACGCGGCAGCGGCGACGTGCATGCGCATGTCTATCCGGCGACCGCGCAGGTCACCGGCGAGATCGCGCTGGCTGCGCCACAAGATGTCGACGCCGCCGTGCAGGCGGCGCGTGCGGCCTGTCCGGCGTGGCGTGCGCTGCCCGGCAATCAGCGCCGCGATTTGTTGCTGAAGCTGGCCGCGTTGCTTGAACAGAATCTGCAGCCGCTCGCCGAGCTGCTGACGATCGAGAACGGTGCCCCGATCATCGCCGGCCCGTTCATGGTCGCCGACGCGGTCCAGAAATTCCGTTACTTCGCCGGCTGGGCCGACAAGATCAACGGTCAGACCGTCGCGACCTGGGGTGTGCCGTCGCACAACTATGTCGCCTACGAACCGTACGGCGTGATCGGCGCGATCGTGCCGTGGAACGGTCCGCTGTACGCGGCGACGATGGTGTTGGCGCCGGCACTGGCCGCCGGCAACTGCGTGGTCATCAAGGCGCCGGAGCTCGCGCCGTACACGGTGATGCGGCTCGCCGAGCTGTGCCTGGAGGCCGGCTTTCCGCCGGGCGTCGTCAACATGCTGGTCGGCGGCGCCGACGTCGGCGAGGCGATGGTCGCGCATCCGGGCGTCGACAAGATCCAGTTCGTCGGCAGCGGCGCAACGGCGAAGAAAGTGCTGCGCAGTGCCGCCGACACCCTGAAACCCTGCGGCCTTGAACTCGGCGGCAAGTCGGCGGTGCTGGTGTTCGCCGATGCCGATCTGCAACAGGCGGCGCGGCGCGGTCTGTCGGGCGCGATGAGCGCGAGCGGGCAGGGTTGCGTCAACGGCACGCGGCTGTTCGTCGAGCGTTCGATCTACGAGCCGTATCTGCAGATGCTGGCCGGCATCGCGCCGCACATCAAGATCGGCGATCCCTTCGATCGTTCGACGATCATGGGACCGGTCATCAGCGAGGCTGCGGTGCAGCGCATCGTCGGCGTTGTCGAGGCCGCGCAGCGCGACGGCGCGCGCCTGGTCGCCGGCGGTGCACGTCTCGGCGGCGAACACGCGGACGGCTATTTCCTGCCGATCACCATGCTCGCCGACGTCGATCCACACAGCGCACTCGCACGGCATGAAGTGTTCGGCCCGGTGCTGGCGATCACGCCGTTCGACAGCGAGGACGAAGCGATCGCGCTCGCCAACGATTCCGACTACGGCCTCGGTGCGTATATCCACACCGAGAACCTGCGGCGCGCGCACCACGTCGCCGGCCAGATGCAGGCCGGCATGGTGCAGGTCAATGGTTCCGGCGAAGGCATGCAGCCGAACCTGCCGTTCGGCGGCATGAAGCAGAGCGGCTATGGTCGCCTCGGCGGCGAGCAGGGCCTGCACGAATTCCTGCAGGTCAAGAATGTCTGGATGAACGTCGCCCAGCCGCAGCCCGCGCAGGTCGCGAAATGACCGGCGCATGGCTCGATCCGGCGCAGCGCACGCAGCGCGGCATCGACAACCAGAGCGAATTGCTGGGCACGCCCGCGCCGGAACCGCGCACGCTGTTCGAAGCGTCGTGGCGCGATTACGTATATGCGGAAGTGTGGTCGCGCCAGGGCCTCGACCGGCGTTCGCGCTTGGTGATCTCGATCGCCTCGGCCGCCTGCACCGGCGCGTCGCCAAAGATCCTCGAAGGCTATGTGCGCGGTGCCTTGACGCTGGGCGAACTGACGCTCGCCGAACTGCGCGAGGCAACGCTGCATCTGGCGGTCTACGGCGGCTGGTCACGGGCCGAGCCGCTTGATGCGGCGATCACGCGCGTCGCCGAATCGCTGGGTCTGCCGCCAGCCGGGTTCGCGGCGATTCGTGCCGAGCCCTGGGATCCGCAGCAGCGCCATGAGGCCGGCGCCGCCAACTTTCATGCGGTGATGATGTTCGGTGGACCGCCGCCGGCAACCGCGTACTTCGACGGCGGCATCCTCAACTTCGTGTTCGCCGAAATGTGGATGCGGCCCGGGCTCGACCAGCGCGCGCGGCGCTGGATCACGCTGATCGGCGTTTCGGAATCGTCGTCCGAGATCCCGATCCGCTCGCACGTCCATTCGGCGATGGCCAGCGGCAATGCCACGCGCGACGAGATGAACGAGTTTGTCTTGCAGTACGCGATCCACGGCGGCTGGCCGCGCGCGTCGGTGCTGCAGAGCGCGGTACTGCAGCAG